>NZ_DASUBE010000125.1:0-22613 GCF_035763405.1 Edaphobacter sp. | reverse complement strand
GGAGCATGGTGCCGGGGCGTGTTGCGGTGAATGATGGTGCGAAAGGGGGGACTTGAACCCCCACGGATTGCTCCGCCAGATCCTAAGTCTGGTGCGTCTGCCAATTTCGCCACTTTCGCACGTGTCTCATCGTATGATGCCTTGGCGGACAACCTCATTATAAATACGTATCAAGAGCCGGTCAGGTTTGGCGGTGGGTCATCGTTGTCACGGGTTCAATCATCTATAAAAGTTAACTTTTATAAAACAAAGTATGTAGAATGTGACGGCACGACGGAGATGGTTGCTGAGAATGACGAAAAGTAGAGTTCAGTGGTTGTGCACAGCGGGTGCGGAGGCAGTAATTTTGTTGGGCGCGCTGCTGGTTGCGGTGATACCTTCGAGTGCTCGGGGCGCAGATTTGCGTTCGCCCTGGGACGGCGTTGCGGTAAAGAGCACGGATGCGCCGTATGATTGCCCCGCGGTCGAGCACCTGCCGGTGGACTTCGTGACTGACGGCTTCTATGCGCTGAACGATCCAACGCACTCGATTGTGGACCCGGTGCGGATGAAGGCTTATGCGGCAAGCGCGGCGCCGGAGAAGCGCGACGGCAATGAGGTCGTTCGCGCTGCGGATGCGTATCGCACGACGGGCTCGCTGGCTGCTGCGCGCTGCGCGGTGGCGCATATTGAGGCGAACGCGCGGGGACAGGCGCTGACGGGAAAGATGTCGTCGAACCAGGCGTACTACGTTCAGGGCTGGGTGCTGGGTGGTGAGGCGATTGCCTATCTCAAAGTGCGCGACTCCGGCGTCGTGACGCCCGAACAAAAGGCGGTGATTCTGCCGTGGCTGAAGACGGTCTCGCGGCAGGCGCGGCAGTACTACGACGAGAAGGCAGAGAAGCATCCCGACTCGCTGAACAATCACTACTACTGGGCCGGCGTGGAGCTGGCGGCGGTTGGCATCGCAACGAATGACCGGAGCGATTTCAACTGGGGGATGAAGGCCGCGCGTACAGGCATTGCGGCGGTTCGTCCTGACGGGACGCTGCCCAACGAGATGCGGCGCGGCAAGCGCGCGCTGCACTACCACCTGTACGCTGCCGGGCCGCTGGTGATGCTGGCGGAGCTTGGCATGTCTAACGGCATCGACCTGTATGCAGCGCGAGGCGGGGCGTTGAAGCATCTCGTGCATGTGGCGATCGAAGGGATGATCGATCCATCGCCGTTTGAAAAGGCCACCGGCATCCGGCAGGAGGTGCAGTCGCCGACGGGCGAGTCGATTGGATGGGCTGAGCCGTTCAACCGGCGCTTTCCCGACCCGACCATAACGAGGCTGCTCAGCGAGTGCCACAACATGAGCTCCATGTACCTGGGCGGGCTGCCTCCGGCGTGAAGACGATTTCATGCTGGCAATTCATAAGTTGTATACGTATACTCCTGCCAGCCGTACTGTATGTTTTCTTCAAGAGGACTTTCTACTATGACTTTGTTTCGTCGCTACGCTCTCCTGCTCGCGCTCGCCGCGCTTGCTCTTGCCTCAACACCGCTTGTTGCGCAAAGCTCCGGTGTCGCCATGACTCCGCCGATGGGCTGGAACAGTTGGAACCACTTTCATCGCAACGTGACCGACGCGGTCATCCGCGCCGAGGCTGATGCCATGGTGAAGAGCGGAATGCGCGACGCGGGCTACACCTACATCAACATCGACGACACGTGGGAAGGTGAACGCGACGCTCAGGGCAATATCCAGACCAACAGCAAATTTCCCGACATGAAGGCGCTGGCCGACTACGTCCACAGCAAGGGCCTGAAGCTGGGTATCTACTCTTCGCCCGGAGCGAAGACGTGCGCGGGCTTTGAAGGCAGCCTGGGTCACGAAGAGCAGGACGCGCGCACCTATGCGGCCTGGGGTATCGACTATCTGAAGTACGATCTGTGCGGCCTGCGCGTTCAGATGAGGGCCGCGGGGTCTCACGAGGCCGCGCACAAGGTCATGGTGGATGCCTACGTGAAGATGCGCGATGCGCTGCGCAGCACTGGTCGGCCCATGGTCTATAGTCTCTGCCAGTACGGCGTGGACGATGTATGGGAGTGGGGCGCGAGCGTGGGCGGCAACCTGTGGCGCACCACCGGTGACATTAACGACACCTACGAGCGGATGGCGGACATTGGCTTCAACCAGATTGGGATTGGCCAATATGCAGGCCCGGGCCACTGGAACGATCCCGACATGCTCGAGGTCGGCAACGGCGGCATGACAGCCGACGAGTACAAGACCCACATGAGCCTATGGGCGATTCTGGCCGCTCCGCTGCTCGCGGGCAACGACCTGGCGACGATGACGCCCGAGACGCTGGCGATCCTGACCAACCGCGATGTCATCGCTGTCGATCAGGACAAGCTCGGCAAGCAGGGCGATCGTATCGATGCCGACGGCGCCGTTGAAATCTGGGCCAAGCCGCTGGCCGACGGTTCGAAGGCAGTCGGCATCTTCAACCGGCAGACGACGCCGCAGACGGCGCACGTGGACTTCGGCCGTGCAGGATTTACGGGCGCGGTGAAAGCACGCGACCTGTGGCTCCACAAGGACCTTGGCAGCATCAGCAGTCCCTACAACGTGACTGTGCCGGCGCACGGCGTCGTGATGCTTCGCGTGTGGCAGTAGAGCAGCAAGCCGCAGAAAGACGCGCCCGCTGAAGCTCTCAGCGGGCCGTTTTGATTAACGAAGTCGACCACGGATACATACGGATCACCACGGATTTCAACCTTGCTATGTTCTTAACTCCGCGTGTATCCGCGTTGATCCGCGGTCGGTTCTTACGCTCTCCGCAACTGCTCGTTCATAATGAGGAACGCGCCGATGCCGTGGAAGTCATCTGTATTACGCGGGCGGTCGAGATAGAACTGAAGATCGCCTACGTTCGTTCCGCCGCAGATGTTGGCGATATGGGCGAAGCCCTGGTCGTCGCGCGAGACCTGCGACAGCACACCCTTGTAGCCTTTCTGCATGACACCGGCATAGTGCTTGCCGATGTAGCCGCGCTCGATGGCGCGCGAGAGCGTGTAGGTATACATCGACGAGCTTGAGGTTTCCAGCCAGTTGCCGGGCGTCGTTGCCTTGTCCACCACCTCGTACCAGCGGCCTGTCGCGGCGTCCTGATACTTTTCATAGGCTCCTGCGAGCTGGCGCACCAGCTTGATGAGGTCATTGCGTTGCGCGTGGTTGTGCGGCAGCACTTCGAGCACCTCGATCAGTGCCATGCCGAACCAGCCAATCGCACGGCACCAGAAGAACGATGAGTGGTGTGTGACGGGCTGCGCCCAGGGCTGCTGGCCGCTCTCGTCGTAGGCGTGGTACATCAGGCCGCTCGCCGGGTCGTTCAGGTGCTTGGCGTAGATGAGCAACTGCTTGACGGCTTCATCGCAGGCATACTTCTGGTCGTTGTACGCCTGTCCATAGCGGACGAGGAAGGGCATCGACATATACATGCCGTCGAGCCAGAGCTGGTGCTGGCGCGAGAGCGCGTGCCAGAAGCCGCCGTCGCTGGTGCGCGGATATGTATCGAACGTATGGCGAATCGTATCGGCTGCAGTTCTGTACTTCTGCTGGCCGGTTTCTTTGTGGAGCACGATGAGGAGATTGCCCGGCAGCATGAAGTCGAGCGCGGTGATCTTGCGGTCGATCACGCCCTCCTCGTTGACCTGGCTATCGACCCAGCCCCGAATGTAGTCGAGATACTGCTTGTTGCCGGTGCGCTTGTAGACCAGATACTGGCCGTAGAGATAGAGCGAGATGGCGTAACCCCATTTGCCGAGATCGGCCGGGTTAGGCGTGCGGTGCATCGTGGAGGCGATGACGGCCTCGGACCAGTCGGAGCCGGGAGCAGTTGCTGCATGTGTCTCGGCGGACGGCAGCAGACTCGCGGCGGCAAACTTCGCGGTCAGCGGAAGCGCGGCGCAGATCTTCAGAGTTTCGCGTCGGGTGAGAGCTTTCATCTTCTGGGTTGTCCTTGAATGTCTTTGGCGGCAGGTAATGCCGGTTGTGGATGAGTGTATGACGAATACGGTCTGGACAGTAGTTGTTACCGTATACATTTGTCAAATAAAGTTTTGCTGATGATGAGTATCTTCATTTGGCAAAAACGCCATTTCTGCGGCGAGCGCGGCCTGTGAGCAGAAGCACAGGTGCGAGGCGACGCCCCGGCGGGAGCAGCGGCGCCAACGCGCTTCCCCGTCAGAGGGTGTTGGGATAGCCAGGAAGCGGCAAATGACGGGAAGTTTTTCGTCACGGGCGGACCGGCGCTGTGGCCCGGAGGCGAGAGGTTATTCATTTCATTTGCGAAATAATTCTTTTAGCAATGGAGCATTTTTCTGTTGACAACGGTCATCCCGGCTCCCTATTGTCGGTAATCACCGGAGAAAAAGTCATTTTGCAGGCGCGAACTGCGCTCGATTGTAAACGTAGACATTTTCGACGGAACCGACGCTCGAGGGCCCAGTGCCCGCGACACGCTCCAGGCAGGAATTTGATTGAGGAGGCAGAAATGCAGATGCAAGACATCGTTTCAGGCTGGTTGGGAAGAGTTGCCGAAGATAGAGGCGCACGAGGCAGCGAGAAGAACATGAAAGGCAGCGGACGCTTCGCGTGTGCGCTTCTGCGAGTGGTTGCGCTGACACTGTTTGCCGGATGTATCGTCGCCGTCGCAGGCGCGCAGTCGTCGAGCGGCACCGTCAGTGGGCGGGTCGTGGACCAAACCGGCGCAGTCGTCGCAGGTGCAGCAGTAAACCTGATCAACCAGGCAACCGGCGTGTCGATCACGACACACGTGCTTCCCTCCGGAGACTTCACCTTTCCCGACGTGCAGCCGGGCACCTTTACGGTGATCGTGAAAAATCCCGGGTACAAGGAATTTCAGAAGAAGAACCTGACGCTGACCTCCTCCGCGCGTCTCTCGGCCGGGACGATCACCCTGAATGTGGGAGAAGTGACGGAATCGGTCACGGTGCAGGCAGACGTCACGCCGATCCAGAACACGAGCGCCGAGCGTTCGGACACGCTCGACGTCAAGCAGTTGGACAACCTGCTGACCACCGGGCGTGACTTTACATCTCTATTGCGCACCATGCCCGGCGTGGTCAGCGCTTCGGGCCTGCCGCAGATCAATGGCGTGCGGAATACATACAACTCCGCCTCGATCGATGGCGTTACCGGCAGCGTGCGCGAAGGAAAGCTCGACACGACCCCGAACCTGGACGACATCGCCGAAGTCAAGGTGCTCAGCGCGAATTATCAGGCGGAGTACGGCAAGGCGACGGGCGGTTCGGTCATCAACATCGTCACCAAGAGTGGCACGCAGGACTTCCACGGCACGCTCTACTACTACATGCAGAACGAGGCGCTCAACGCGAACGACTGGTTTCACAACTACAACGGCGTTGGCAGGTCGAAGTCGCGGCACAATACCGCCGGCGGCAACATCGGCGGACCGGTCTACTGGCCGGGTCACTTCAACACGAACAAGAACAAACTCTTCTTCTTCTTTTCGATGGAAAATCTCCCCAACCGATCGCCGGGCGGATTGAAGACGTATATGGTCCCCACAGCGCTGGAGCGGCAGGGTGACTTTTCCCAGACCTACAACCAGAGTACGATCACGCAGAACAATACAACGCTTGTCCGTATCAAGGACCCTTCATCGAGCGGTGCCTGCGCAATCAACTCAGCTACACCCGGTCCCGGCTGTTTTCCAAACAACAAGATTCCATCGAATCTCATCAATCCGGCCGTTCAGGCGTTGATGAATCTCTACCCGATGCCGAACTTCTCCAACCTTGGCGTCAGCTTCAACAAGTACAACTACGTCACGAACTACTCGAAGGATGTGTCGTCGCACCAGGAGATCTTCCGTGTGGATTACAACCCCACGGAGAAGCTCCACATCTTCGGCCACGGACAACTCCAGGTCAGCCACAACAACGGCTACAACTCGACGGTCAACCCCGCGCCATGGCTGGTTTCGGGAGACTACAAGACCACGGCCCCGAACTTCGCATTGGACGCGACGTATGCCTTCACTCCGACTCTGGTGAACGAGATCACGCTGGGCACCGCGGGATGGAGCGAAAACAACATCTACACAAAGTCGCAACTGGACAAACTCACCAAGGGCTCGAGCGGATACAACCTGTCGCAGCTCTTTCCCAAGAACAATCCCCTCAATCTGCTTCCGGGACTCACCTTTGGCGGCACGAATGCGCCCACCATCAAGTGGGACTCGCGTTTCCCACTACAGGACCAGGTCAGGCTCTATAGCATTACGGACAGCATCAGCAAAGTCTGGGGCCGCCACGTTCTCAAGTTCGGCATCGACCTTCAGACGGACTCCTATCTTCAGTCTCATGCCGCCGCGGGACAGCCTGAAGGTGCATTCGACTTCAGCCGGAACACGAACAATCCGAATGACAGCAACTTCGGCTATGCCAATGGCCTGCTCGGCAACTTCAACAACTATACGGAACCGACGAACCGGTTCGACTACGACCCGACGAGCAACGTCGTAGACTGGTATGCGCAGGACCAGTGGAAGACGACGAATAAACTCACGCTGGATTATGGCGTGCGTTTCATGTGGGCCTCCGGTGCGAAGTTGAAGACGGGAGCAAACTTTGTTCCCAGTCTCTTCGACGCTACCAAAGCGCCAGTGCAGTACATCCCAACAACAAAGAAGGTCAACGGGAAATCAGTGGCGCTTGACCCGACGACGGGGCAGTATGTTCCGGCGGCGTATGGCGGCCTGTTTGTTCCCAACACGGGAGACCTGACCAACGGCACCTTCCAGGTGAACACTCACGGCTTCCCGGCCGGACTGGTCTATGGGAACGGCGTTCTGGCCGCGCCGCGCATCGGCTTTGCCTATGACCCGGTCGGTGCTGGCAAGACCGTCGTTCGCGGAGGCTTCGGCATCTTCTATAACGAAGGCGTCATCACGGGGCAGGAAGGCGACATGTCCCATAACCCGCCCAACAGCTTCAACCCGGAGCAGTTCTACGGCAATGTGAACGGCTTCCTGACCGCCGGCGGCCTGCTTGGACCTCCGAACGTTGGTCGCGCCATCGAGTTGCACAACAAGCAGCTTTACACAATGAATGCCAGCCTCGGGTTCCAGCAGCAGGTCGGCTTCGGGACGGTGCTGGATGTAGCGTACGTGGGCACGTTCGGCCGGCATCTCAGCGGTCAGCAGAACATTAACGAAGTGCCTTACGGTGCGCACTTCATTGCGGCCAATCAGGTCGGAGGCAAGCCTCTGCCGGACAACTTCTATCGCAAGTATCCCGGCTATGGCAGCATCAACTACCAGCGCGGCTTCCTTACCTCCAACTACAACGCACTCCAGGTGAAGGTGACGCGGCGCTTCCACAACAACCTCGAATACGGGCTTGCGTATACCTATGCCAAATCCATGGACTACGCCGACAGCTACGATGGCGGCGTGCCGCTCTACGACAGCCTGAAGACGGTTTATGGTCCCGGCGGCGACGACCGCAGACACAACCTCGTGGTCAATTATCTGTACGGACTGCCGAAGGGAAGCCGCATCTGGAGCAACTTTGCCACACGTGCGGTCCTCGACAACTGGCAGATCTCGGGCATCGTCTCGTACCTGAGCGGCGGTCCCGACCAGATCACGTTCAGCACGGTCGATGGAGCGGACATCACAGGAGGAGGAGACGGCGCCAAGGCTCACCTGACGGGCAATCCTCTGGCCGGTGCAGCGCATAGCTGGCACCAGTGGTTCAACACCAGCGTCGTACAACGTCCTACGCCCGTGACTGTAGACCCGAATACGGGCGCGGTCACGCTGTCCAACGGCAACGCCCCGAAGGTCTCGCTGTTTGATCCCGGCGTGATGAACTTCGATACGGCGCTGTTCAAAAACATTCCTCTCGCAGAGGGGCGCGTCGCGGTGCAGTTCCGCGCTGAGACCTACAACACGCTGAACCATCCCGAGTTCAACAGCGTGGACACGGGAGCCAAGTTCGATGTCAACGGCAACCAGGTCAACGCGACATTTGGACAAATCAACGGTTCAGGCGGTCCGCGCACCATGCAGCTCGCCCTGCGGATCAACTTCTAACGGCAACTTCCAACCCGATGGCGAACAGCTTCATGCGAGCTGTTCGCCATTTTCATTTTTGAATCGCGGATGTTGGCGCACGACGGCCACTCCTGCGATTTATTGGCTATGATAGAGGAGTCATTTGTGGCCGGACCACTTCCGGTCCGGGCTCCTGACAAAATTACACAACCTGCGCGATGCCCCGGAAGGGCTAGCTTTTTGGAGATGAGATGGCTGAGGCGACTTGCGATATTGGATTGATCGGACTGGCCGTGATGGGTCAGAACCTGGTCTTGAACATGAACGACCACGGATACAAGGTGGCGGTCTTCAACAGGACCACCTCGAAGGTGGACGACTTCATCAACAACGAGGCCAAGGGCACCAAGGTGGTGGGCACGCACTCGGCCCAGGAGCTGTGCGCTTCGCTCAAGTCGCCGCGTCGCGTGATGCTGATGGTGAAGGCGGGCGAGGTCGTGGACCAGACCATCGAACATGTGCTGCCGTATCTGGAGAAGGGCGACATTATTATTGATGGCGGCAACTCGCTCTACACCGACACCAACCGTCGGACGAAGGACCTGGCGGCGAAAGGGATTTTGTTCATCGGCACCGGCGTCTCTGGCGGCGAAGAGGGCGCGCGCTTCGGCCCGTCGATCATGCCGGGCGGCAACAAGGCCGCGTGGCCGCATGTGAAGGAGATCTTCCAGGCCATCGCTGCGAAGGTGGAAGACGGCACTCCATGCTGCGACTGGGTGGGCGAGGACGGCGCGGGCCATTACGTCAAGATGGTCCACAACGGCATCGAGTACGGTGACATGCAGTTGATCGGCGAGGCGTACCAGTTGCTGGAGCAGGGGCTGGGACTCGGCGCCGATGAGCTGGCCGGCATCTTTGGCGAGTGGAACAAGGGCGAGCTGGATAGCTTCCTCATCGAGATTACGGCGGAGATCTTCGCCAAGAAGGACGAGGACGGCAAGCCGCTTGTGGACAAGATTCTGGACGCAGCGGGCCAGAAGGGCACGGGCAAGTGGACGGCGATCTCCGCGCTCGACCTGGGGCAGCCGGTCACGCTGATCGGTGAGAGCGTCTTTGCGCGGTGCCTCTCCGCTCTGAAGGACGAGCGCGTTGCGGCTTCAAAGGTCCTACAGGGCCCGGCGAAGACGAAGACCGTTGCCGACAAGAAGGAGTTCATTGAGGACGTGCGCCGCGCGCTCTACTGCTCGAAGGTCATCAGCTATGCGCAGGGTTACATGCTGCTGCGCGCCGCTGAGAAGGAGATGGGCTGGAACCTGAACATGGGCGGCATCGCGCTGATGTGGCGCGGCGGCTGCATCATCCGCAGCGCCTTCCTGGGCAACATCAAGGCTGCGTATGACAAGAACGCGAAGCTCTCGAACCTGCTGCTGGACAGCTTCTTCTCGGGCGCGCTGAACAAGTACCACCAGTCATGGCGGAAGGCGCTGGTTCATGCGATCGAGGCCGGCGTGCCGACGCCTGCGTTCTCGACGGCGCTCGCGTTCTACGACGGCTACCGCACCGAGCGGCTGCCGGCCAACCTTTTGCAGGCGCAGCGGGATTTCTTCGGTGCTCATACCTACGAGCGCGTCGATCAGCCGCGCGGGCAGTTCTTCCACACCAACTGGACCGGCCGTGGCGGGCGCGTGTCGTCGTCTACCTACAACGCTTAGCGTCGGGCGGGTTTCATGGGAAGGGCGGGCCTCGGCCCGCTCTTTTTCATGGCACCCCTCCCCCTGTACTTTTTGTGCAAAGTCCTTTGAACAAAGGACTTAGGTCCGGACTCCATCCGGGGTTCCCCTGTAAAGTATTGATTCTATTGAGTCGAGCAGCAGTGTTTCCGTGTAAAGTATTCATTATGCTTGGCTTATGGAATCTATGATTAAGTGTCGAAGGGCCACGGAATGAATCGGCAGAAAAGAAATACAGAGATTCTTCGCTGCGCTCAGAATGACGGGTCAAAAGTGAAGTGAAGACAGGAAAGCCTCGGCTGGGTGGCCGAGGCTTTATATTTGCTCCTATTTCTATTGTACGTGGTGAGGGAAACTCGCCCGCCATGTTGGCTCGGAAATCTTTCATTGGGCTCTGGTTTTGTTTGAGTCGAGGGAATGGGAAAGGCCCCAGCTTAGCGACGATAAAACTGTCGCAGAAGATGGGGCACCCGGAGAGTGGAAGATGGCACCCACAGATCGGATGATGGGGTATCCGGAATGTGAGGTTATTTCAGGCGTTGCCATGCGTCGTAGGTGAAGATGCCTACGATCCAGACGGTCATGACGGCGGCGGCGACGCCGAAGACGCGAACCAGAGGAGAGAGTTTTTTGACTTTGCGGATGATCTCGTTCTGCTCCTGCTGCTCGGTGGACTCGGTTTCGTTGAGGAAGATCTGATCTTCTTCATAACGGGTCAGTTGTGCTCTGTAGGCGAGCAGCGCAAGGAAACAGGCTGCTATCACGGCCCAGATCACGAGCAATGCGGGTATCGCGCTCATCATATTGACGTTCCTCCGCCCATTATTGACAGGGCCGACATGGTAGGAAGACCGCAATTACCGAGGCCGGCGGACAACTCCGGAAGGTAACGGGGTGCGTCCGCGGACATGATACGCCAGCCGCCGGACGATGAACCAGAGATTTTCTCTGGCGGTGTTGCCTTAGTGATGTACGGCCAGATGCAGGCCGAACGCCGCTGCGATGGTGATGGCAATGAGGACGCCTGCAAGCATGAGGGCGATGATCCAGGCGGAGCGCATGGCAGCCGGGTTCGAGGGACGGGTGATTCCCATGGTGTTGATAAAGGCATTCGAGATGAAGAGAAGGAACTTCATGGGGTGGTTCGCCGTTGTCCGATTTGATGTTAGCAGGGATGAATCGGTTCCGACTCGGGAAGCATCTGAATTGTGGAGTGATTTGGTCGCCAATTCGTGCTTGCGGGCACGTTCCGTGGCGCATACACTTAATGTGAAGGCTTAGAAGGAGATTCCGATGTCTACTGCACCTGTTACCCCCGAGGTGGTTGCCGCTCCCCCTGTTTCGACCCCTGTGACCCTGACCTCGGCGGCGATTGCCAAGGTGAAGGAGATTATGGGCACCCAGACCCCCGTTCCGGCGGGGTTGCGGATCGGCGTGGTCGGCGGCGGCTGCTCCGGCTTCCAGTACTCGATGTCGTTTGAGAACCAGGCCGGCATGATGGACAAGGTGTACAGGTTCGACGACCTGAAGGTGTTTGTGGACGCCACTTCGGCGGCGTACCTACAGAACTGCCAGGTGGATTACGTCGAGACGCTGGAAGCGGCCGGCTTCAAGTTTGAGAATGCCGCGGTGAAGAGCACCTGCGGCTGCGGTTCGTCCTTCAGCGTGTAAGGTTTGTAACAGAGCGATGAGATGCCCCGGGATCTTCCCGGGGCATTTTTGTTTGTCCTGTGCACTGGCGAGACGCGCATCCAGGCAGTGTCGGCGGTACTGGTGGGCACATTCTTCGATTGACATCCTCGGCGGCAGGCGGCAGGTTTAACTTAGTCCTTTGACCACAGCGTCGCTCATTACGCAGCAGGTTACTGCACCCATCATCTCGGCTCCGCCCGCGCGGCGATGGAGCGTGCGCTCGATTGCCATGCTGACGGCTGCGTGGTTCGTGCTTCAGATTGGGGGGCTGTTTACGCCCGGTCTGCTGGACGACGTGGACTCAATCTACATCGAAGTTGCGCGCGAGATGCTTCACCGGCATGACTACGTGACTCCGTATGTCGATGGCGTGCGCTTTTTTGACAAGCCGCCCCTGATGTACTGGATGGCTGCCGGTTCGATGCGCATCTTCGGCGTGCATGACTGGGCGGCGAGGCTGCCGCTGGCGCTTGCGGTGCTGGCGCTGCTGATTGCGGTGTATGCGCTGGGCATCCGGCTCTTTCATGGCGTCTCCCCGGAGGAGCATCCGGACCGCGGAGGCTTCTATGCCGCGCTGGCCGTGGCGACGAGCATTGGGCCGTATCTTTATACGCGGTTCTATATCCCGGATATTCTGCTGGCGCTGTGGATGACGCTTGGCGTGCATCTGTTTCTGATCGCGCTCGACCGGGTGAAATTGGAGCATGAGTTTGATTCGGTCCCGCCCTTTGCAAAAAACGCGAAGGACGGGGCGCCCGAACGGATTGCGAGGTCCGCGCTGGCGCCGTGTCTCGGCTTTGCAGTGGTGATGGCGTTGAACGTGCTGACCAAGGGGCTGATTGGGCTGGTGTTTCCCCTGGGGTTTGTGCTGCTCTATCTGGCCATGACGGGACAGCTTCGGCTCCTTTGGCGGCTTAGACCTGTGGCCAGCGCCGCGGCATTTTTCGTGATAGCCGCCCCCTGGCACGTGCTGGCGGCGGTGCGCAATCCGCCGATTGCTCTGCCGGGCGGCCTGGGGCTGCCTGTGCGCGGAGGATGGGCCTGGTTCTATCTGTATAACGAGCACTTCGCGCGCTTTCTCGGCAAGCGCATTCCGCACGACTACGGGCTGACCCCGGTCTGGCTGTTCTGGCTGTATCTGGCGATCTGGGTGATGCCATGGGCGGCGTTCGTTCCGAGCGCGATTGCGGAGCACCTGAAGACTCCGCGCGCGGAGTATCTCTCGGGCGTGGAGGATGGGTCGCAGGAGCGCGAGGCGTCGCTGGCGCTGGTGCTGTGGGCGGTGCTGGTGGTGGGGTTTTTCTCGGTGTCGAGCAGGCAGGAGTACTACTCGTTGCCGGCGATTCCCGCTCTGGCGTTGATGGCGGGCGGACTGCTGGCGCGCGCGGACAGCTATACCCGCTCGGCTCGCAGCGCGGCGCGGCGCTGGCACGTGGGCTTTCTTATGCCTGTTGCGATGCTCATTGCCGCGGTGTGCGCGTACTTCGCGGTTGCGGCTCCGCGGGCTGCGCCGGGAACCGACATCTCGACGCTGCTCGAGACCAATCCGCAGTTCTACAACCTGTCGCTGGGACACCTGTTCGATCTGACCGGAGCGGCGATGGGGCTATTCCGTGGGCCGCTCATCGCCGTTGCGCTGGGGATGCTGGTCATCGGCCCGGGGAGTTATCTTGTGCGCCGCAACGGCCGCACGTTTGCCGCGAACCTGACGCTGGCCTCCGCGATGATGGTCACGCTACTGGCCGCGCACGTGGGGCTGGCGCGCTTTTATCCGGCGCTTGGCTCCAAGGGGCTCGCGCTGGATATTAATCATGTGCTGAGGCCCGGGGACTTGATTCTGATCGACGGCGAGCTGACGTCCGGCTCGACGCTGGTGTTCTACACGCGCCAGCAGGTCCACGTGATTGACGGCCGCGTGAATGGGCTGTGGTATGGCAGCTTCTGGCCGGACGCGCCGCACGTCTTCGAGAGCGAGTCGAGTTTGCGTAGTCTCTGGGCCGGACCGCAGCGGATCTTTTTGATGACGTATCATCCGGCGGAGCGCGAGCAGGAACTGGCGGCTTATGCGCCCGTTCACGCGCTGGCGTCTGCCGGTGGAAAGACCGTGCTCTCGAACAGGTAATGCATCGGCGAGAATAACTTTGGAGACTATTCCGGCGCTTCGACTCGGCCGCCATGCTTGAGGCGGTAGACTTTTCCGCGATAGTAGAACCGCTCGCCGCCGTAGCTGCCGAGCCAGAGGATGCTTCCGAGCAGGTCGCGGATGGGATAGATCGCTGTGCCGCGCAGCCAGTCCTCGTCGCCCATGGCGCGCAGAATGACTCCCGCCTGGAGCCAGCGGTTGGCCACCATGGCCGCCAGCCAGAGGACGCCGAGCAGAGCGTGGCCGCTGAGCAGGCCCCACAGCAGGCCGAGCAGGCCGAAGGGAAGAGCGAAGGTGAGGCCGGAACCGAGGTGTCCCCAGGGGCGCGAACGACGGGTGCTCTGCATCCAGCGCAACTGGTTGCGGAACGAGAGCGCGAAGGGCGTGTCTTCGACCATGAGCCGGACGACGTGCGTGGCCATCTGCACGCCGATGCCCTTGGCCGCAAGCCTGTTGCCGAGCACGAAGTCGTCGGCATAGAACTGGCCCAGGTCCTCGAAGCCGCCCGCGTCGCGGAAGGACTGTTTGCGCACGGCCATGGAGGCGCCGAGCGCGAATTTGGTGCCTTCGAGCATGTCGGCGACGAGCACGCCTGAGGTCATCTCGACGCTCTTGCCGACAGCGTCGAGCTGCGAGCTGAATCCTGCGGCTGAGCCTGCGTGTGTAGTGCCGAGATAGACGCAGGAGGCCAGACCCATCTGGGGAGACTTCAGGTTCTGCACCATGCGGCGCAGGTAGTCGCGCTTGACGCGCACGTCGGCATCGCTGGTGATGAAGAGGTCATGCTTCGCGGCTGCGTCCAGCCGCGCCAGCGAGAAGACTTTGGCATTGTGAAACTGCGGCGCGGGCTCGCCGCAGGTCAGATACTTCGCGTCTACGTGCGGATAGCGTTGGCCGACGCGCCGCGCCAGTTCGAGACCCGCGTCGGAGTCGTGGCGGGCGCAGAAGAGCAGCTCGAACTCTGGGTAGTCCTGCTCGAAGAACGACTCCAGGTTGCGCTCCATGCCCAGCTCGGTGCCGTGCAGAGGCTTCAACACGCTGACGGGAGGGAAGAACTCGGTCGAAGCACGCTCTTCGCGGTGCTTGCGGAAACTGAAACGCAGGGCGGCTACGACGACCATCAGGCAATAGATGGTGGAAGTGACCGAGCCGACGGCTGCGATCCAGAACAGAATTTTAAGCAGCAAGCCCATCTCGTTCCTGCATGACGGCGCATGGAGACACCGCGATATGGTTGGAAACTCCAGTTTATCGCAGCTATTCGCGGCATGTCGGCGATGAAAGCGATTGGGCTATTTTTTCTTCGTTCTAACCGAAGCGACTTTGACGGGAGGGACCACGACGGGTCGCCGTATGGGGACGAGTCCGGCTGCGGGCGGTTGCTGCTGCTGCATACGCGAGAGCATCTCGGTGCGCACGTAATCGACGAAGCCCTGCATCTGGCGATTCATCTCCTCCATGCGCTCGCGCATCTGCAGCACGATGGCGATGCCTGCGATGTTGACGCCGAGGTCGCGGGCGAGGTTCAGGATGAACTCCAGCCGCTCCAGGTCCTCGTCGGTGTAGAGACGCGTGTTTCCTTCGCTGCGCGAGGGAAGCAACAGGCCTTCGCGCTCGTAGAGCCGGAGCGTCTGGGGATGGATCTCGTACATCTCCGCCACTGCCGAGATCATGTATGCGCCTTTACCCTTCCGCTTTGTCGCCATCCGTTACCTCAGGTGCTCGATTGGTTTACCCAGAGTCTAGCGCCTGACGGCACTCGGAAGCCAACCGGAGTCGGCTATGCTTACAGCAGCAGGGTACAGAGCTATGAAGAGAACGACGAAGTTCGCGGCTATTCTCGCTCCCGCAGGCGTCCTGGTTGGCATTGCCGCTGCCTCGGCAGCTTACGGCCTCGCCACGCGACAGCGCAGGCGCGCGCGCGCCGGCCAGGTTGTGGTCATCACGGGAGGCTCGCGCGGACTGGGACTGGCGCTGGCTGCGCGCTATGGGCGTGCGGGAGCGAAGCTGGTGCTGGCTGCACGCGACCACGATGAGCTGACGCGCGCCCGCGAATCCCTACTGAGGCAAAAGGCGGTTCATTCGCCGGAGGATGTGTTACTGATTCCGGCAGACCTGACGGATGCGGGGCAGGCTACGAGCCTGATCGAGCACGCCATCGAACACTTCGGCCGCATCGACGTTCTCATCAACAATGCAGGGATCATTGAAGTTGGTCCGGTGGAAGATCAGCCGCTGGCTGCCTATCGCCGCGCCATGGCCACGAACTTTTTTGCCGCGCTACACACGATACATGCCGCGCTGCCGTATCTGCTGGACCGTAAGCCCAGCCAGGGTGCTGCGGCCATTGTGAACATCACGAGCGTTGGAGGCAAAGTTGCCATGCCTCATCTGCTGCCGTACACGGCGAGCAAGTTTGCGCTGACAGGATTTTCAGAGGGGCTTCATGCTGAGCTGCGCCACAAGGGCGTTCGCGTCACCACCGTCTGCCCGGGCCTGATGCGCACCGGCGGCGAGGTCAACGCGCGGTTTACCGGTCAGGCGAAGAAAGAGAAGCGATGGTTCACGCTTGCTGCGAAGACGCCCATCATTACGGCCAGTGTGAATCACGCTGCCAACAGAATCTTTCGTGCTGTGGCCGCAGGTCGCGCCGAGATTACCATTACGCCGCAAGCGTGGCTGGCCGCACGCGCTGCAGGCATTGCTCCCGGCATGGTGCAATACATCGCCAGCCTTGCCAATCATTTTGTGTTGCCGAACGCAGTCCCCGTTGGTCAGCCGGAGATTGACTTCTCGCTCAAGGTCGCTACTCAAATGGATGTGAAACACGATCCACTGAGAAGCTGATGTCTGCCTGTCGTTCTCAGCTTGCCTTCGGCGCAGTCCTCATCAGTGCGCTGAAGCCACGCCCCTTCAAAACGAAGACTTATTCAGAGCCTTTTTAGGGTATTTCCCATATAGGTGTAGCCCGGCGCAGGCCAGTGCGAACGCAGATTTCCTTCGGGAATGACAACAAAAAAGCGGGGGCTGTCTTGGGGATGAGGAGGTCTCCGGGACGATACCTTCTGGAAAACAGCTATGGACAACTTGATCACACTCCTGCAAACAGCCCATCCCTTGGGTCTTCGGGGTTGAGCTTTGCCAGCTCGCGCAGGATCTCTTTCGAGCGTTCGTCCTGCACCTTCGGCACGGCAATCTTCACTTCAACGATCTGGTCGCCGCGTTTGCCCTCGCGCGAGGCCGATGGCACGCCTTTTTCACGCAGGCGCAGCTTTTGTCCAGACTGCGTTCCAGGCGGGATTTTGAGCTGTGTGCGGCCGCCGCCTTCGTGCGTGTCGATGGTGGGAACGTCGATCTTTGCGCCCAGCGCGGCCTCGGTCATGGTGACGGGGACGGTGACGTAGATGTCGTCGCCCGTGCGCGTGAAGACGGGATGCGTGCCGGCTTTGATGATCAGGTAGAGGTCGCCTGCCGGACCGCCGCCGATTCCGGCATTGCCCTTGCCTGCGAGGCGGATGCGCTGGCCGTCGCGCGTGCCGGGCTTGATGCGAAATTCGAGCGGCTCGCGTTTGGTGACGACGCCTGCGCCGTCGCACGTCGGACAGGTGTGCTGCACTTTTCCGGAGCCTCCGCAGCGCGGGCACTGGATGTTGAACTTCATGCGTCCGCCCATCTGCGTGACCTGGCCGGAGCCGTGGCACTCGGGACACTCGACGCTGCCGCCGGTTGTGGTCTTTCCTTTGCAAGTGGGGCAGACTTCCTGCCGCTGGATTTCGAGGCGCGTGACGCCTCCGCGGACGGCGGTCCAGAAATCGATGCTGACCTGATACTCAACGTCCGAGCCGGGCTGCGGGCCGCGCGATGGGTTCGCTCCTCCGCGGTTGAACATGCCGCTGAAGATGTCGCGGAAGCTGCCGCCGAATCCACCGCCAGGTTGCTGCTCAGCGCGACCGCCCTGAAAGTCGGAGAAGTCGAAGCCTCCGAAATCGAACGGCACCTCCTGACCTGCATGGCCATGCGTCTGCGTGCGGCCACCGCCGAATCCGCCCGCGCCGTAGCCTCCGCGTGCGGCGGCTTCTGCTGCTGCGGGGTCGATGTTGTCGGAGTAGAAGCCGAACTGGTCGTAGATCTTCTTCTTCTTCTCGTCGCTCAGAACATCGTTTGCTTCGGAGATCTCCTTGAACTTCTCTTCGGCCTTCTTGTCCCCGGGGTTCACGTCGGGGTGGTACTTGCGCGCGAGTTTGCGGAACGCCTTGCGAATCTCATCCTGGCTTGCGCTCTTCTTTACGCCCAGTACGCCGTAATAGTCCTTTGTCTGTGTCGCCATCGTTCTGTTTTACTCCGCAGTGGGCGCAAAATCGTCACCCATCTAAACCTAATCCAAACTGAAGTTATTTTTCATCTGCCGCGCAGATAAAACGATGGCGACGGTAAGCACCGTCGCCATCGTTTTTGAACCGAAGTCCACCCTTGACGGTTAATTCCAGACTTGCCGGGCCTCCACCGCTTCGATGGAAAACATCTGATCCGGCTCAATCTGCTGCATCCGCTGAACAAACTCCTCAGCTTCGGCCCTGGTGTCGAACATCATGCGGTTATAAAGTTGTCCCGCACGGACCTGATCGCATCTCCACATCGTGTCAGCCATGACCTTCCCTCCATTCAGCATTCGCTTGAGTTCCAGGTTCTCCAGCCAAATCACATCTGCGTACCGATCGTCATTGTTGCCGCGTCCAGTCATACCTCGTAGAACACCTTTCCTGACGGTTAGTCGCTGCTCTTCGTTTCCGACTTCGCCGGCAGCGCCTCTTGAAACCCATGCCTCTTGAAACTGAGAGGGGCACCCGCTTCTCTAAGGAATAAGGAACGCCCCTCTTCTGATTACGTCCATACCACTTCCGTGGATTTGGTGGATTCGGTTACTTCTTCTCGTCCACGTCCACGTATTCCGCGTCGATGACGCCTTCGTCCTTCTTCGCCTCCTCGTGGCCGTCCGGCGTTGGAGCTGCGGCGCCATCGGTGGGTGCCGCAGCCGCCGTGGCCTTATACATGGCCTCGGCCAGCTTGTGGCTCGCAGTAGTTAGACGCTCCTTTGCCGAATTCAGTTCCGCCACACTCGGGGTTCCGCTCAAAGTTTTCTTTGCGTCCTCGAGCGCCGATTCGACATCGCTCTTGTCGCCGGAGGCAACCTTGTCGCCGGCTTCCTTGAGCATCTTCTCGACGTTGTAGACCATGGAGTCGAGTCCGTTGCGCGCCTCGACTTCGTCGCGCTTCTCCTTGTCCTCGGCTGCGTGGGCTTCGGCGTCCTTCGCCATGCGTTCCACCTCGTCCTTGCTCAGGCCCGAAGAGCTGGTGATGGTAATCTTCTGGTCCTTGCCCGTGGCGTTGTCCTTGGCCGTCACGTTCAGGATGCCGTTGGCGTCGATGTCGAACGTCACCTCGATCTGCGGCACGCCGCGCGGAGCGGGAGGAATGCCGGAGAGCTTGAACTTGCCCAGCGTCCGGTTCTGCGCCGCCATCGGCCGCTCGCCCTGGAGCACGTGGACCTCGACTTCGGTCTGCGAGTCCGCCGCCGTCGAAAACGTCTCCGTCTTCTTGGTCGGGATGGTCGTGTTGCGCGCGATCATCGTGGTTGCCACACCGCCCATCGTCTCGATCGAGAGCGTGAGCGGGGTTACGTCGAGCAGCAGCAGGTCCTTCACTTCGCCTGCCAGCACGCCAGCCTGAACGGCAGCGCCTACGGCGACGACCTCATCCGGGTTGACGCCTTTGTTCGGCTCCTTGCCAAAGAGTTCTTTGACGAGCTGCTGAATCTTGGGCATCCGTGTCTGGCCGCCGACGAGGACGACCTCGTCGATCTTGCTGGCGTCCACGCCCGCGTCCTTCATCGCCTGCTTGCACGGGCCGACCGACTTCTGGAGCAGGTCGTCCACCAGGCTTTCGAGCTTGGCGCGCGTCAGCTTGCGGACCAGGTGCTTCGGGCCGCTGGCGTCGGCGGTGATAAACGGAAGATTGATCTCCGTCTCCTGCGCGGTCGAAAGCTCGATCTTGGCGCGCTCGGCTGCGTCCTTCAGGCGCTGCAGCGCCATCTCGTTGCCCTTGGAGTGCAGGTCGAGCCCGCTCTCAGCCTTGAACTCGGAGATGAGCCAGTCCACGATGCGCTGGTCGAGGTTGTCGCCGCCCAGGTGCGTGTCGCCGTTGGTGGACTTCACCTCGATGACGCCTTCGCCGACTTCGAGGATGGAGATGTCAAAGGTGCCGCCGCCGAAGTCGTACACGGCGATGGTCTCGTCCTTCTTTTTGTCGAGCCCGTAGGCCAGCGCGGCCGCCGTCGGCTCGTTCACAATGCGCTTGACGTCGAGACCGGCGATCTTGCCCGCGTCTTTCGTCGCCTGGCGCTGCGCGTCGTTGAAGTATGCCGGGACGGTGATGACGGCCTCGGTCACGGAGGTGCCCAGGTAGTCTTCGGCTGCCTTCTTGAGCTTCTGCAGGATCATCGCCGAAACCTCAGGCGGGGTGTACTCCTTGCCCTGCGCCAGCACGGCGATGTGGTCGCCCTGCTGGACGACCTTGTAGGGCACCATCTTCATCTCGTCGGAGACTTCGTTGAAGCGGCGGCCCATGAACCGCTTGATCGAGTAGATCGTGTTCTCCGGGTTCGTAATCGCCTGCCGCTTGGCCACCTGGCCCACCAGCCGCTCGCCGCTCTTGGTGAACGCGACGATGGACGGGGTCGTGCGCCCGCCCTCTTCGTTGGGGATCACCTTTGCCTCGCCGCCTTCCATGACGGCGACGCAGGAGTTGGTGGTTCCCAGGTCAATACCGATAATCTTTGCCATCTGTCTCCTCATTTCGGGCCGTTGGGGGCCCCTTGCCTGAATCGTTTGACGAACTCAGGATCGCACCTTGAGTCACTTACTGTCAAATCTTCTGATGCGCCTTATCGTACAGAAGTTTCACTCTACAGGCCGGAAAATCGGCAGGTTGGCGGGCTCTTATATAAACGCATGAAAGTAAATGATTTATATCGGCTTCCGTCTCGTCCCCCAAACGGGCCATTGTCTCTGTAGATACCCCGCGCTACGCTTCAACTCGGATCGCACGCAGTACCTTCGGAGTTCATCCATGCCGTCCAGGCCACATCCCAATACCGCTCGTACCGCCCGTCGTCTGATTAAGATCGCCTCTCTTGGACTTGCCGGACTGCTGGCCGGGCTGCTTGCCGGCTGCTCGGACGCACCGCCAAGGACCATCGTGAACACTTCGTATGCAAGCGCCGACACGGCGGTTCGTTTTGACGGCAGCCGGTTGCCGCCAAACCTGGACTCGGTCAGCATTCCTCCGCTCAAGCACGCGCCTTCGGCGCGTCGGCTGGAGGAAGGCTCGGTGAAGCCGAGCGAGCCTGCACCGAACACCTCGCTTTACGGCTCCTGAGCATGGTTTGCCGGTACAGTTCGTGACATTGACGTTTCATCAGCAGTTGCACCAGTAAGTTCATCGCTTCCTCCTGAAAGAACTGCGGCGTATTCCAGAGATGGATGCGCCGCTCTTTTTGCGCGGGTCGTCCGCACGTCGGAACAAGTGCAGAAAAAGCATCCATTTGCACCGGAAAACTCTCTATTGTAGAGGCAATAGAATCCGCACAAGAGGACGCTTCAAACCCACATGGCGACCGCCGCAGCCGTGCTCGACCCATCATCCGACGTTCGCCACGGCGTCAATCCATGGCTGATTGCCGCGTCCGTCATGCTGGCCACGTTCATGGAGGTGCTCGACACCGCCATCGCCTCGGTCGCGCTGCCGTACATCGCAGGGTCGCTTTCAGCCACGACAGACGAGGCCACGTGGGTGCTGACCAGCTATCTGGTTGCCAACGCCATCGTGCTGCCGGCCAGCAACTGGTGCTCGCTCAAATTCGGACGCAAGCGATTTCTGATGGCCTGCGTCGTCATCTTCACCGTCTCCAGCTTTGCGTGCGGAGCCGCGCCTTCGTTGCTCTTTATTCTCGTCGCCCGCATTGTGCAGGGCGCAGGCGGCGGCGCGTTGCAGCCGCTCTCGCAGGCCATTCTGCTGGAGTCGTTCCCTCCGGCCAAGCGTGGGGCCGCGATGGCAGTGTTTGCGTTCGGCGTGGTCGTCGCGCCCGTGCTTGGGCCGACGCTTGGCGGCTGGCTTACGGATACGTACTCGTGGCGGTACGCCTTCTACATCAACATTCCGGTCGGCATTCTTGCGCTCTACATGATCAATCGGTTCGTCCACGATCCGCATTACATCAGCAAGGCGAAGGCCCCGGCCTTCGACCGCTACGGTTTCGCCGCGCTCGTCATCTGGACCGGAGCCCTTCAGGTCGTGCTCGACAAGGGACAGGAAGACGACTGGTTCGCGGCGACGTGGATTCGCTGGGCCGTGCTCGCGCTGGTCATTGCGTTCATCTACTTCGTCCGCCACTCGTGGAAGGACAAGGACACGCTGGTCGATCTGAAGGTGCTCAAGGACCGCAACTTCGCCATCGGCGCGTTACTCATCTTCCTGTTCGGCATTGCGATTTACTCGACCGTCGTGGTGCTGCCGCTCTACTACCAGGAGCTGCTGGGCTATACCGCCTTCACCGCGGGTCTCGTCGTTGCGCCCAGAGGCATCGGGGCCATCTGCGGGATGCCGATCATCGGCTACCTGTCGAACAAGGCCGACCCGCGCTATCTGCTGACGTTCGGTTTCTTCACCTTCGGGCTGACGACGCTCTACTTCGGCGGCCTGACGACTGAGATCTCGCCGACGACGCTGCTGATCCCGATCCTCATCACCGGCTTCGGGCTGAGCTTCGTCTTCGTGCCCATCAACACGGCGGCTTACGGCACACTGCGCAACGAGCAGATCGGCAACGCCAGCGGCCTGTTCAACCTGATGCGCAACGTTGGCGGCTCAATCGGCATCTCGCTGGCTTCGACGCTGCTGGTGCGCCGCGCCGAT
>NZ_DASUBE010000124.1:0-27364 GCF_035763405.1 Edaphobacter sp. | reverse complement strand
GTTCTGGAAGATTGAGATTGGCCGCCCACAGCGGCTGGCTGCGCTGCTGCTGCTGCTGTTTCTGGCCGAGTGCCTTTGGGTTGTCAACCGGCAGGAGCTCTCGCCCGCCGACTATCGCTACGCCATGTGCGGACGTCAGATGTGGGAACGCCCGTCTCCGCTGGCCGGATACTTCACCACCTGCGGCAACATGGACGGCGACGGCACCTTTGCCTATCGCGCAGCCGGGCTCCCGCTGACCACGCAGCGGCTGGTGATGCTCGGCGTGGACCATCTGCGCAAACCGGCCGACCGGCTCTACACCAATGGCACCCTGAACGGCTCTACGT
The DNA here is from genome assembly GCF_035763405.1 of Edaphobacter sp. Classification (NCBI taxonomy): domain Bacteria; kingdom Pseudomonadati; phylum Acidobacteriota; class Terriglobia; order Terriglobales; family Acidobacteriaceae; genus Edaphobacter; species Edaphobacter sp. The sequence goes on along the minus strand of NZ_DASUBE010000124.1, from coordinate 27,035 downwards.
GGGAGGCGCGGCACGAACTCTTCAGCGTGAAGTACCTGCTGCACCTGCCTTTTGTGTTCTTTGCCGTGTGGCTGGGCGCGGGGCTGTGGTGGGTCGCGCGGCGGCTCTTCGGCAACGAGGGCGGTTTCTTCGCGCTGGCGCTCTACTGCTTCTGTCCCGAGGTGGTACGGTCGGCGGTTGCGCCCAACAACGACATGCTGGCCATGTGGGGGCTCTATGGACTGGTCTACACGGCGATTGGCGTAGCCCACGCCATGCAGGGCCCGCGCCGCAGGTGGCGTCCGCGCATCGCGCTGCTGATTGTGGCGATGGGGCTGACAGCCACGGCGCATATTCTGGCAGCGATCATCGGCTGGCTGGCTGCGTTAGTGCTGATGCTCTATTTGGCGGAGCGGCGGCGCAGTTACGTGATGGAGGTCCTCATCTACTCCGCGGTCGGCTCGCTCTTGATCCTGTTTGCCTCGTATGCGTTCCGTCCCGCGCCGTTCAGCTACGTATTTACCGGGGGGTCGGCGCGGCTCTCGTTCTCGCTGGGCGGCTTCTACCGCTTCTTTCTGGGGCCGCAGAATGCGCCCATCGCTGTGGCAGCGGTGGTTGCTGTGTTCCTCTTCCTCACCGTGAGGCGCTGTCGCTACTTCGGCAACTTCGTTCCGCTGGCGATGACGGTGCTGCTGTTTCCGGTCATCACCACCCAGACTGTCTCCCGACCGTGGCTGTGGGCGTTGCCGTTTCTCTTCACCTTCCTCGGCGGCGTCTTTGCCGATGTACTTGAGACGCGGCAGCGGAAGCTGTTTTTGGGGCTGGCTGGAGCTATCCTCCTGACCCAGACGCTTGTCTGCCTGGCAGTGCTGCCGGGCATTGCACAATGACCGATTTGCGGTAAAAACTTTACCCGCATTTCGACCCGGAACTCCTGCATAATGAGTCGGCGTACCTTGCAAGCCAGGCCGCGTTTTAAGGATGGATTTTTCGGAATGAAGACTTCGCTTCGCTCTGCCTGCGCCGCATCTGCGATTGTTACTTTGCTGTTCGCCGGTGGTTGTCGCAAACATCGAGAGACACAGTACGCGCAAAACCTTCAACAGTTGGTGGCAAAAAAGACGCTTCTACCTGAAAAGGTAAACACAGCAAAGGTTCCCAACCTGCGCTGGCCCAACTTTTCTGACTACGCCTCCGCTGTGCAGTCCTTCTATGAAAACCGAGACTATGCCGTGGCGTGGACCGAGGACGGCGAGCCGACCGCGGCGGCCAAAGGGTTCATCGATGCGTTTCAACACGCCGACGCGAAGGGGTTGTTCCCGGAGGACTACGACGCTTCACGCTGGGGCAGCCGCCTCCAGGCCCTCTCGGGCAAGTCCGCCGACGCCATCTCACTGTTCGACGTGGCGATGACGGTCAACGTGATGCGTTATATCTCCGACCTGCACATGGGCCGGGTGAACCCTTCGCACTTCAGCTTCGATATTCCTGTTGCAAATAAGAAGTACGATCTGGCAAAGTTTGTCGCAGACAATGCGGTGAATGCGGCTGATGTGCCCAAGCTGATCGTCTCAGTCGAGCCGGACTCGGATGAGTATCGCGCCACCGAAGCTGCGCTGGTGCGCTATCAGGCGCTCGCCAAACAGCAGGACGAAGCAGGCGCAAAGCCTCTGCCGACGGTGAAGAAGACGGTCGCGGTCGGCGGTGCTTATCCCGCAGCTGCTGAGCTGCTGGCGCGGTTGCAGCTAGAGGGCGACGCCCCATCTGATGCCGCCATTTCAGCAGACCATCCCGAGCGATTCGACCAGGTACTCTCTGACGGCGTAAAGCACTATCAGCAGCGGCACGGCCTGGAAGCCGACGGCGAGCTTGGCCCGGCGACCATTCGCAGCCTCAACGTTCCGCTCGTGCGTCGCGTCGCGCAGCTTCAGGACTCGCTCGAACGCTGGCGATGGCTGCCGGATCCGTATCTGCATCCTCGGTTGATGGTCAACCTGCCGGAGTTTGTGCTGCGCGGCTACGCGGCGGACAACAAGCTGGACTTCACCATGAAGGTCATCGACGGACAGGGGAAGGATGATCACGAGACGCCCGTCTTCGCCCACATGATGAAGTACCTGATCTTCCGCCCCTACTGGAACGTACCGGTGGACATTGCCCAGAAGGAGCTGGCGCCGCACATCGTTCAAGACCCGGACTATCTGGAATCGAAGAACTTTGAAGTGACCAACCGCCGCGGCGTGGTCCAGACCGCCTACACCGCGCAGCAGGTAGGCCGGGGCCACTTTCTGGTGCGGCAGCGTCCGGGGCCGAAGAACTCACTCGGATTGGTGAAGTTCATGTTCCCCAATCAGTACGACGTCTACATGCACTCGACGCCGGAGGTTTATCTGTTCCAGCGCACGCGGCGCGACTACAGCCACGGCTGCGTCCGCGTGCAGAAGCCTGCGGATCTGGCGGCATGGGTACTCCAGGGACAGGGCGACTGGGACCTCGACAAGGTGAACGACGCCATGAACGAAGGCCCGGATAACCACACGGTCTTGCTCAAGACACAACTGCCCGTCGTCATCTTCTACCTGACCGCGAGGGTGGACGAAGACGGCCAGGTGGACTTCTTCGACGACATCTACAAGTACGACGCCGATCTCGAAAGCGTGCTGGCCAAAGGCCCGCCCTACCCCATCAAACCGGAGCCGATTGTGCCGAAGACCAAGAAGGGGGATACGCTTTAGGCTAGACTGTTGCGCATGAGTGAGAGCGGATTCGACCGGAGAGTGGATGCCTACATCGCCAACGCCGCACCCTTCGCACAGCCGGTGATGGAGCATCTGCGCGAACTGGTGCATCGGAGTTGCCCGGAAGTGGAAGAGACGGTGAAGTGGAGTATGCCGTTCTTCCTCTATCGTGGGCAGATTCTGGCCAACATGGCCGCGTTCAAGCAGCATTGCAGCTTCGGCCTGTGGGGAGCGGAGGTGGCCGCAACCATGAAGCAGGACGGCGCTCTGGGCACTGAGGAAGTGGCCAGATGGGTCAAGATCGCCGGACTGAAGGACCTGCCGAAGGACAAAGCAATGCTCGGGTACATCCGGCAGGCGATGACGTTCGTGGACGGCGGCGGCAAGACGTTTCCAAAGCGGGACAAGGCCAAGGCAAAGCCCGAGCCGAAGGTCCCGGCGGAGCTGGCTGCGGCGCTGAAAAAGAACAGAACGGCGGCAAAGGTATTTGCGGAGTTCAGCCCAAGCTGCCGCCGCGAGTACGTCGCGTGGATCACCGAAGCAAAGCGTGATGAGACGAAGATGAAGCGGGTGGAGCAGGCCGTAGCTTGGATTGCCGAGGGGAAGTCGCGGAACTGGAAGTATCAGGCATGCTGAATGGAACTACAGGATTACGTTGCCTTTATCGGAGGTCCGAGTAATTCCATGCCGTGGCTGCGATAGTACGCGGCATTCTGCAATGGAGTGGTGGCGTCGCGGAAGAACCGTTCCATCTGGCCTGCGGGTGTAAAGGCGATGAGCATTCTTCCCGGAGTGGCCCCGGTGGGGCAGAAGGCATGAGGAACTTTGCGGGGCCCAAGGATGGAGTCTCCGGGCTTGAGCAAGACCCGCTTCTCCCCCACCTGAAAGAGGACCTCGCCCTCCATCACATAGAACCACTCCTCCTGTTCGAAGTGGAGATGCAAAGGCGGTCCACCGAACTTCATATTGTTGTGCTCGACGACGAAGAGGTTGCCGCCGGTCTCCTGAGTGGAGACTTTGAACTGGAGTCCGCCGAATCCAGTATGAGTTTCGTCTAACCGATCCCGTCCCGAATGTACGACCGGGGCATCTTTCGATGCAGCGTCAGATGGCTGTGTGGCGAATGCGAAGGGTTGCGCAAGTGCGATGGGAAAGACAGATGCAGCAGACTTCAAAAAGTTACGACGCTTCATGGGGCCTCCTTACCGTAGGCTGAATCATCGCAAGTCTATATCAGGTTGGCGAGGAGTTTGATTGGCGCACACACGCATAGACCGCACAGCCTGAAATCAGACAAGAGAGAAGGCGCTAAGCATCTCATACTGTGCTCCTCCGGGCAAGGTGAAGCTTTCGTAGAGACGGAATTCATGCGCCTCGAATCGCTGATGGAAGGCAGGGTTCGACTGCTCGTGCACATTCAGATGGACACGGCCTTTGCTGCGCGCCAGTGTGATGTGCGGAGTATAAGGGCGCGGCTCGCGGGAGAAGCCGCCGGTTTCCATGGCGCGGAAGACCTGCTCTGCGAAACTGAGCAGCGCAGGTGAGGGTTTGGCTTGCGTATAGAGGATGCCAGCGTTCGGAAAGACGCCGAGACCTTCAAGTTGAAGGTGTAGTGGCGGCGAATGGAGCAGCGACAGCGCCCGCTCGATGCCGCCGAGCCGCGCAGGCTCGACCTGGCCGAGGAAGCTGATGGTGAGGTGCAGGTTCTCGGGCGGCGTCCAACGGATGCGGGAACGTTCGCCGGCAGCAACGAGCGTGCGGGCAGCGTGTGCAAGTCTTTCTGCCAGCTTCGGCGGTAGACCGATGCCGATGAACAGCCGCATGAGTGTGAGGATACGCCTGCGCAGGCGGAGCGCCCTGACCCGGGTGCGGGTTCGAGTGCGCTCCGTCGTGTTGCTTAGCGCAGACCGCCGGCGGCCTGAACGAGCGAGCCGGTAACCCAGCGGGCATCGTCGGAGGCGAGGAAGGCGACGACCGATGCGATGTCGTCGGGGTAACCGATGCGGCCAAGCGGCGTCTCCTGCACTGCCTGGTTAATGAAGTCCGAACCCTCGAAGCCGCCGGACTTAAACCCCTCGGTAAGGACGGGGCCGGGGTTGACGGCGTTCACGCGAATCTTCTTCGGGCCAAGCTCTTTCGCAAGCACGCGCGTGATGGCATCGACCGCGCCCTTGGTGCCGCTGTAGATTGCAGAGGCTGGCGGCGTTGTGTCGCTGGCAACCGAACTGATGTTGATAATGCTGCCGCCTTCGGGCGGGAAGAGCGCAGCACCTGCTTTGGTGGCGAGCAGGAGCCCGGCCACGTTGGTTCCGAAGATGCGCGCGATCTCCTCTTCGGTAATCTGGTCGAGCGGCGAGAAGGCATACACCCCTGCGTTGTTGACGAGGATGTCCACTTTGCCGAAAGCCTTCTTCGCCTCTGCGAAGAGCGCGTCAATCTCCGCCGACTTGGCCACGTTGCCGCCTACGGCAACTGCTTTGCCTCCCGCTTGAGTGATCTCAGCCACAACCTTGTCCGCGCCTTCTTTACTGCTCGCGTAGTTGACCACGACAGATGCGCCCTGGGCCGCGAGTTCCCTGGCAATTCCCGCACCGATGCCCTTGGATGCACCGGTGACAACTGCCACTTTACCTGCAAGCTTTCCCATGTACCTTCTCCTTTTGACGTTTGTCGAATGGTTCGACATACATCGAAATAGATGTTGGGACTTTTGGTCGGATTCATAAGTTTTAGAGTGACGCGAGGCGGGCAACGTAAGCCTCGAAGACCAGGCGGCACACGCGAAGGTTCGCTTCCCGGCCCTCGCGCTCGACCTCAACCAGACCGGCTTCGTTCAACTCTTTGATGTGGTGCGAGATGGTTGCCGGGCTGATGACCTCATGCTCTTCGAGCCGGCAGCAGGCCATCTCCCCGGCAGCGGCGATCTGCCGGAGAATGGCGTAGCGGCGCGGGTCGGCGAGCGCGCGGCTGATGGCGGTGAACTGCTCGTCGGTGAGGGTGATCTTCTTGCGGGGGCCTTTGGTCTTCATGACATCCACGATGCTACGCTGCGGGCTTCGATGCGTCAGCAGGCTTGCCGAGGCGGCGGATGTAGTCGAGATAGACGAGCGCGGCCGGCGAGTAGCCGCTGGGGTCGGCCTGCGTAAAGTCGCCGGTGAGCGGGTCCATCTGCTGCCGGAACTCAGTGTGGCGGCTGATGGCTTCGCACCACTGCCGCATCATGTGGTCTAGCGCGTCCTGCTTACCGTAGTAGGACATCCATCGCGGCGCACGCAGAGCGGTGAGCGCCTGCGTCGCTCCGCCCCAACTGTTGCGCGGGATGGGCCGCACGAACGAGGGATCGTCCATGGCGATGGAAGGCAGTGGATAGGGCGCCCAGAATGCCTTCGGGTTGTGAATCTGCCGCGTCCAGACGGCCTCGAAGATGGATTTATCGCGCGCGTTGTCGATTTTGAGGACGTGCTCGCCAAGCACACGGGTGATGACGTCGCCGCGCACGCGGACGAACTTGTTCTCGGCGTCGAGATCGTAGAAGGCGGCGTCTTTGGGGTCGTAGAGCTTTTCGATGATGAGGTTACGGATGGTCTCCGCATCAGCCTTCCAGCGGGCGGCTTCGTCGTGTTTGCCAAGCGCCGTGGCCATGTGGGCCAGCGCAACGCGCGCTCCATAGACGGTGGCCGAAAGGTCGGGGCACAGGCGCGGCATCGACGGAAGATCGGGGCACTTACGCGCATCTGCGTCCGGGCAGCGGTTGGGGATGCCCTTCCACCGCGGGCTGTTGTCGTGGCCTGTGTCGTAGGTGCAGAAGCCTTCGACCAGACCGGTCTTGCGCGTGTCGCGGTAGCGGCGCAGCCAGGCGTCCCAACGAGAGCAGGCTTTGTATGCGGTGACGAGCAGCTCGTCGTCGTCGGTGAGCTGCGAAAGCTCCCACGCTGTGGCGGCGATGGGGACGACCATCTGAATCTGGCCGTAGCCCACGTCGGACATCTTGATAGCTGCGGGAATCTGGCCTGCGGAGTCCGAACCCTCCGGACGCTGAAGCGCGAAGAACGCCATGTGGTTGTTGCGCGCGATCTCCAGCGGCGCGGGCTGGCCGGGCTGTTGCGGAATGTACTGCGCCAGCGTGCCGTAGACGAGACCCTCGTGTGGGCCACACTCCTGCCAGATGCCCGGATACACAGCGCCTTCGATGAGCACAGGCTTGCTGTAATGGGGCAGCGTGCGGATATTGCCAGTCAGCGTGGTGACGGCGGCGTCCCACGTGCGCTGCCAGCGCGGGTCGTTGCCGGGGAAGCTGGGGACAGCGGGGGCCTTGGCGGGCGTAGTCACAGCGCCGGTCTGGGCGAGAGTCGTGCGCGGGAGCATCGTCGCTCCTGTCGCGAGCGCGGCGAGTTTGAGAAAGTCTCTGCGTTCAAGGGCGGACCGGGAAGGATTCTGGCGAAACATGGCTAAGACAAGTTTAGACCGTCAAGCCGACCGAGATTGTAGACTGGCAGGCGATGGGTGAACCCGAGCAACTGAGAGACGGAGCGGAACAGCGGTCTTTTGACAGCACCGAGCAGGAGATTGCGCTGTTCCGGCGCAGGCTTATGGGGTGGTATCGGAGCCATGCGCGCGACCTGCCGTGGCGCGGCGTTGACGACCCGTACCGCACATGGGTCTCCGAAGTGATGCTCCAGCAGACGCGCGTGGCCGCAGTGCTCGAACATTACGAGCGGTTCCTGCGGGCATTCCCCACGCTGGTCGCGCTGGCGCTGGCGCCGGAGTCGGCGGTGCTGGCGGCGTGGTCCGGCCTGGGCTATTACCGGCGCGCGCGCATGTTGCACAAAGCTGCAAAGTTCATCCTGCGCGAGCGCGGCGGCGTACTGCCCGCCACCTCAGCCGAGCTGCGCACGCTGCCCGGAGTGGGCGAGTACACCTCTGCCGCGATTGCCAGCATCGCGTTCGGCGAGAGCATCGCTGTCGTGGACGGCAACGTCGAGCGCGTGCTCCTGCGCATCACTGGCCGGGATGAAGAAGGCACCGCCGCAGGACGCGCCTTCGTGCAGACGCAGGCTGCGCTTCTGGTGCCGAAGCGCAAGGTGACGGGCACGATCAATGCTGCGGGCGATCACAATCAGGCGATGATGGAGCTTGGCGCGACCATCTGCCTGCCGCGCGCGCCACTGTGTCTGCAGTGTCCGCTGTATGCCATGTGCCGGACACGAGGCGAGCACATTACGCCAAAGAAGCGCGGCCAACGCAGTATGCCTGCCGCCTATCTGCTCAGCCTGCGCAAACGCGGCACTTTGACTGAGGTGCTGCTCGAACGGCGCCCCGTCGACGCCAGCCTGATGGCTGGCATGTATGAGCTGCCGCCCTTGCCGCAGGATGCGGTCGCAGGCAGAGAGCCGCTGCTGCGCCTGCGCCACTCCATCACGAACACGAACTATTACGTGCAGGTGTTCGCGCCGCGCGGAACGGAAGACCGCGCCTTGCGACGTGCCGTGCTTGCGGCCAAGAGCGACCTTTTCTGGACACGAACCAACCGGCTGGCGCAGGAGCCGCTGACCGGATTGGCGCGCAAGGTGCTTCAACGGCTGAACGTGATGGAGGTAACGCCGCTCAGACTGCCCGAGTCTGCAGCGGCCGTTCCGCGTTGAATGTCAGCGCGATTAAACTGGACGCCATGCGTCTTGCTATTTTCGAGGAGGTTGACTGATGAAGGTTCGTCTTTTGATAACCGGGGCAGCGTTCTGGTGTGCTTCCATGGGACTGGCCGCGCAGACAGTTCCGGCGACGGTGAAGAGGGCCGAGGCTTCGATCAACGGCGAGAACATCCGCGCACATGTGAAGTTTCTCTCCGACGATCTGCTGGAAGGGCGCGGGCCGGGGCTGCGCGGCAGCGAGATTGCCGCAAAATATATCGCCACTCAGTTTGCGCTCGATGGCCTGAAGCCCGCAGGAGACAACGGCACCTACTTTCAACAGGTCAAATTCGTTGGGATGAAGGTGGTCCCTGAAAAGACCAGCTTTGCGTTCGTGCCGGAGCACGGCGAAGCCATGCCTCTCACGTTCGGCGACGACTACACCGTGATGAACGAGACGCTGACGCCGGAGGCGACCGTCGATGCGCCGATCGTCTTCGTCGGCTACGGCATCACAGCGCCCGAGTTCGGCTGGGACGACTACGCCGGTGTGGACGTGAAGGGCAAGGTGATTCTGTGCATCGTGGGCGATCCGCCCTCGAACGATCCCAGGTTCTTCGGCGGCAAGACCCTGACCTACTACGGACGCTGGACGTACAAGTTCGAGCAGGCGGCGCGCAAAGGTGCAGTCGGCGCGCTTGTGATTCACCGCACGGACCTGGCCAGTTACGGATGGGACGTGGTGAAGAACTCGAACACCAGCGAGAAGACGTTTCTGCGCGACGACAAAAATCCTCAGCTCGAAGCCGCGAGCTGGGTTCAGCTTGAGGTCGCTCGCAGGCTGTTCGCGGCCAGCAGCATGAATCTCGACACCGAGATGGCCGCCGCGGGCAGGCGCGGATTCAAGGCCGTCGAGTTGCCCGTCAGATTGAAAGCAGACATCACAAGCAAGGTGCGGCCCTATGAGTCGCCAAACGTCGTGGGGATACTGCCCGGCGCGAATGCCGATGGAAGAGACCAGGCGGTGATGTACACCGCGCACTACGACCATCTGGGCTTCGTGCCCGGCATGAAGGGCGACAACATCTACAACGGTGCGGCGGACAACGCCTCCGGCTGCGGAATGCTGCTTGAACTGGCGCGTGCGTGGACAGCCATGGGCGTCAGGCCTCCACACTCCGTGATCTTCGCCAGCGTAACGGCGGAGGAGCAAGGGCTGCTCGGCTCCGAATATCTGGGGCAGCATCCACCGATTCCCGCCGGACAGATCGCGCTTGACATCAACTACGACATGATTCTGCCCATAGGCATTCCAGAACAGGTGGATGTGAACGGAGCGCAACGAACAAGCTTCTATCCCGAGGTCGAGGCCACAGCAAAAGGCATGGACCTGGCGATTGTGCCCGACCCGCACCCGGAGGCCGGTGACTACTATCGCTCCGACCACTTCAGCCTCTCCCGCGTGGGGATACCGGCCTTTTCGGTAGGCACGGGCGTGCTCTTCCAAGGGCATGACGCCGAGTGGGGCAGACAAGTGCTCGACGACTACACCGAGCACGACTATCACAACTTCTCCGACAACTATCATGCCGCCTGGGACTTCAGAGGCAACGCCAAGCTGGACCGCTTCGGCATGGAACTTGGATGGGAGGCAATCAGCGCACCCGCAACCATCCAGTGGAACACGGGCGACGAATTTGAAGCCGCGCGTAAGGCGAGCGAGCGCCAGCCTCGGTAGGAGAGAACTAGAAATAAAACGCTGTGTCCGGCGGCACAGCGTCCTATTCGGCAGCATACGAATAAGCCAAGGTCTTCTTATTGGAGAGGAGGAGCAGTCGCACCCTTGCTGTTGTAAGGCGAGTTCTCGTCTTTCTTGTCCTTCTTATGTTTCTTGTCCTGCTTCTTGTCCTGCGTGTCGCTGGACGGGTTCGTGGCGTCCGGTTGCGTTGTCGAGTTCGTTGCGTCCGGAGGTCCTTCCGGTCGCTGCTCGGAACCGGGCGGCGTGGTGGGTGTGGTGGGTGGACTTGCCTCAGCCGGCGGCACCTGCTTGGGTGGCGGGGCCTCGCTGGCCGGAGGCGTCTGGTTCTGGGGAGGAGTGGATTGCTGCTGAGCGAACATCGCCCCTCCGGTTGAAAGAAGAGCCAGGATCGTGAACTTGGCTACTGCACTCTGTTTGTGGTTCATATCGAGTTCCTCCTATTGCCGGATTATTGAGTGTTGGATGACGGTTTCCCGGGCATGATTGCCTCAAAATGACCCTGATCACATGACTGGGATAAAGCCGTTTTGCCATGCGGAAAACAATCTTCGAGGAGATGATAAGTATTCGTAATGGGCGAGTTACCCAAAACGACCGACGCAATGCGAAAACTTCAGGCTGTGCGCAGCCCAGGCAGCCTGAACGCATCCGGCGCGCCCGCTGGAAAGAATCCTGCAATCGCTTTGCCGAGCAGCACTAATAGAAATCAGCGCAACTGAGAAAGTAGCCGCAAGTGCGGCAGACGAGTTTGCAGCGATGGTCTTCCAGCCGTGAAGAACACGTGGGACAGAACCGCGAGTGATGCTCAGCTTCAAGAGGGCAGACGGCGGGCTGTGGCACTGGAGCAGATTCGGCTTCATGGATCGGACGCATTCAGAAAGATTAGCGCAGTGGTGGATTTTTCAATCGCATCGGTGGCGCGAGTGCATCGAACCAGTTACCGTAATTAAGGAATAGATCCAACCAGAAGGAGAACACTATGGACCGTAGCGCCAGCGCAGTTTGGAACGGCAGCCTGAAAGAAGGCAAAGGCACAATTTCAACCCAGAGCGGCACGTTGAAGGACACGCAATACAGCTTCAAGGCACGTTTTGCCGACGGAGTGGGAACCAATCCCGAGGAGCTGATCGCCGCGGCACACGCGGGTTGTTTCTCGATGGCGCTCAGCGCGCAGTTCACGAATGCCGGCTTTACGGCTGACTCGATCGAGACGACCGCCGTGCTGACGCTGGACCAGACCGGCGCCGCGCCCACCATTACGAAGATTCACCTGACGACGAAGGCGAAGGTACCCGGACTCGACAAGGCTAAATTCGACGAACTGGCGCACAACGCTGAAGTCGGCTGTCCGGTGTCGCGCGTACTGAAAGCAGCAACGATCACGCTCGACGCAACGCTGCTGTGATCTCCAGACACATCGCAATCCGCGCAGGGAACGGGCCCAGGCCTGTTCCCTGTTGTTTTTAATGCGAGTGGTCGTGACCGTGATCATGACCATGGTGGTGATGATCATGCGCACCGACGGCCTCAAGCTCAGGCGGGGCCGAGCAACCGTGCGTCGTCTCGCAGCCGGTGGTCTCGAACTGGATGGTGGTGTGCGTAATGTGGAAGCGGTCGCGCAGCGTATTGTTGATGCCGGTCAGAATATCGCCGCACTCCGACATCGGCATCTCCGCAATGGTGACGTGACTGGCCAATGCATGCGACCGCGACCCGAGCGACCAGACATGCAGATCATGGACATCGACCACTCCCGGCACCGACTGCATGGCCGTGCGCACGGCGCCTAGTTGCACATTGCTGGGCGTACCTTCGAGCAGGATATTGAGCGTCTCCCGCACGATGCCGATCGAACTCCACAGAATCATCGCGGCGATGATGATCGAGAGGATGGGGTCGATCCACATCATGCCGGTAAACAGGATCGCCAAGCCACCCACGATGACCGCAGCGGTCGAGAGCGTATCGCCGAGCATGTGCAGAAAGACGCTGCGAATGTTCACATCGCCTGAGAAACGCCACAGCAGCGTAGCGACGGTGCCGTTCATCAGCACACCGGCGGCAGCAACATACATCATCAGGCGCGGGTGCACCGTAACCGGCACAGCGAGCCGATGCAGCGCCTCAATCGCAATCCAGGCAGAGAGAACAATCAGCGTGACCGCATTGATGAACGCCGCCAGCACCCCGGCGCGCTGGTAGCCGAAGGTCTTCTCGTCGGTCGCCGGGCGCGACTGGAAATAAACAGCGACGAAGGAAAGCAGAATCGCGAGCAGGTCCGAGACATTGTGTCCGGCCTCCGAGATCAGGGCCAGCGAGTGGGCGCGGAGGCCGAAGAAAAATGTCGCCACCACATAGCCGAACGTCAGCGCCATCGAAATCTGCAAAACGCGCTGCATCCTGCGGTTTGGGGTGGCCACCATGTGCATGGGTTAAGTGTAGTCTGGGGCTATCGTGGATTCAACGAACGGCTTCAGAGGCAGGGCTTCTACGCTACTGAGTCCGTATGCGTCTCTGCGGTGTGAGACTGGGTCGCGTTCAGCCGCAGGCCGCTCCATGAGTCGGCGACAACGATACTGTTGCCGGGATTATGCGGAGCGTAGCGCACCTGAATCGGCAGGTCGGAACGGATACCGCGCACCTGCTCGGCCAGAGCCGAGACGTCCTGCGCGCACTCGTAGGTGACGCCCGCGATGCGGTAGTTGTAGACGATGATGTTCGGTGCGAGCGTTGCGGCATCGGGCATCTCCGGCTCGCCGGACGCTGCACTTGCTGCCTGATTGATCATCGTGTCCATAATCGTGCCGTCCGTAATGCGGCCGATGTGGGCGAGCATATCGCGGCGCTCGCGTTCGATCTCTTCGGCCGTGGGACGTTTGCGCGTCAGGAAATAGATGCTGACGCTGATGGCAGCCACGACACCCGCACCAAGAGCAGCCAGCGTCTGAGGTTCGCCGAGAGCGGGAGGCAGATGAGATGGAATCAAGTGGAACACGTGTCTCTGGAAGAAAGCATAGTTCAAACGGAAGCCGTCGAACACGAGAGGTGCTGACTGAGTAACGGACTTTTGTGGGATGGCAGAACAGACAAGGGTCACGTTTCCGGCAAGCAGGCTGGCCAGCTCCTGGATATTCCGGATGTCCTGAAGGTTGCACATTGAATCGCCTTCTGCTGTGTACGAATCCGTTGATCCGTTTCAGAGTTGCCTCGACCTCCGGACGCCGCTGCCGTCGTCCAGACACGGGCGGGGAGGGGACGGAGCCGAAACCTCACGATTTCACAGCGAATCAAGGAAGATGTAGACTCTCGTCGCAGTTCAAACCAATTCTTCCGGGGGCTGGATCGTGTCAAAGACAAAACCGGTAGTGACGATATTGGCAGGAGCGACCATGATGATGGTATGGGCAGGCGTTACTTCGCCATCCTGCGCACAGTCAGCAGTAGACCTTGCACCGGCGCACATGCCCCTCGTAGGCGCGGTCGACGAACGCTACCAGTCCTACAACATTGAGATGGTGGAGGTCACAGGTGGGCGCTTCTGGGCCCCCTACAAAAGTAGCAGCGCCTCAGCGCCTGCCGAGCAACCGAAAGCGGGCGGGCCTGCCGGAATGGACCCTTCGATGTATCGCTACCGTCCACCGGTCGATCTCGGGAATCCTCGTCTGCGCAAGCTGGCCGCGGCGCTTGGGCCGGCATATGTTCGGGTCAGCGGGACCTGGGCCAACTCAACCTGGTTTGACGACTCCAATGGTCCCGCACCGAAGACGCCGCCCGCAGGCTTTGGCGACATCCTGACGCGGCAGGAGTGGAAGGGCGTGATCGACTTCGGCAAGGCAGCGGATGCGAAGATCGTGACCTCGTTCGCCATCAGCCCCGGCGTGCGCGGCGCAAACGGCGTGTGGACGCCGGTCGAAGCGAAGAAGATCGTGGCCGCTACAAAGGCAGATGGCGGCAGCATCGCAGCAGCAGAGATGTTCAACGAGCCGAACTTTGCCTCGATGGGCGGCGCACCGAAAGATTACGATGCGGCAGCATACGGGCGTGACTTCAAAGCGTTTCTCGCATTCGCGCGCCAGGATGTACCCGAGATGTTAGTGGCCGGGCCGAGCGCCGTGGGCGACATCGGCATGATGGACCACATGCCCGCCAGTATGCACGGGCTTCGCGCAGAGGACCTGTTGCATGCGGAAGGGCCGGGGCTCGATGTCTTTTCGTATCACTTCTACGGCGGCGTCTCCCAGCGTTGCGCGCGCATGGGCAACATTCCGCACTCCTCGCCGGAGACGGCGCTGTCGAACGAGTGGCTCTCGCTCACGGAGCGCGATGAGGAGTTTTATGCTGCGCTGCGCGACAAGTACGCTCCAGGCAAGCCGATATGGCTGACGGAGACGGGCGAGACGGCGTGTGGCGGCGATCCCTGGGCCTCGGACTTCATCGACAGCTTCCGCTACCTGAACCAGCTCGGCGCGCTGGCCAGACGCGGCGTGCAGGTGGTGATGCACAACACGCTCGATGCAAGCGACTACGGGCTGATCGACGAGAACACACTCGTGCCGCGACCGAACTACTGGGCCGCATTGCTCTGGCGCAGGATGATGGGAACGACGGTGCTCGATGCGGGCACCTCGCCCTCGGAGAACCTGCATCTCTATGCACAGTGTCTGCGCAACGAGCCGGGCGGTGTCGCGCTGTTGGCCATCAACGCCGACCGGACGGCTTCGGCCACGCTTGATGTGCCGGTGAAGTCGGAGCGGTATACGCTCTCGGGCGAGCTGATGTCGGACAAGGTAAGCCTGAATGGTAAGGAGCTGAACGTGACGGCGTCGGGCGACCTGCCGGAGATTCGCGGCAAGGCGCAGAAGGCCGGCCGCGTCGAACTTGCTCCTGCAACAATTACGTTTCTGGCCATTAAGGACGCAGGCAACCAGGTCTGCCGGTAAGTGAGCCTTCAGGCAGCAGACGCGGGGGTGAGGTTGGGATTGGCGATATACTGAGAAGTACCCATGAAAGCGCCTTTATCTTCCTTATCCAGGCTGTCCGCCCCGAAAAAACCCATCTCCGGTGCAACGCCTTCCGCTCATCCGCTCGATCTGGGCGAGGGGCGACGCATTCGTTCGACGACCGTCATCTGCGTGCGGCGGGGCGACTCGGTAGTCATGGCCGCCGACGGGCAGGTGTCGCTGGGCGCGACGGTGATGAAGGGCACGGCGAAGAAGATTCGCAAGCTCTACAACGACAAAGTCCTGGCCGGGTTCGCCGGCTCGACCGCCGATGCCTTCAGCCTCTTCGCGCGCTTCGAAACCAAGCTCGAGCAATATGCAGGCAACCTCGGCCGCGCCGCAGTCGAGCTGGCCAAGGACTGGCGCACCGACAAGATGCTCCGCCAGCTTGAGGCGCTCTTGATCGTCACCGACGCGAAGCAGACGTTTCTGCTCTCGGGCACCGGCGACGTCATCGACCCGGACGAAGGCATTGCGACCATCGGCTCCGGCGGCAGCTACGCGCTGGCCGCCGCGCGGGCGCTCCTGCAAAACACAGATCTGAATGCACGGGAGATTGCCGTCAAATCGCTGACCATCGCCGGGCAGATCTGCATCTATACCAACGACCAGATGACGATTGAAGAGTTGAAGACCAGCTCGTAACTTCTGGCTGAAGAGGACCTCCGCAATGGCAATTTATCTACCGGGAACGGCTGACGATCAGGCGTTGGCGCTCGACGAGATGACTCCGCGTGAGATCGTCGCAGAGTTGGACAAGTATGTAGTCGGCCAGGGCGCGGCTAAGCGGGCGGTCGCCATCGCGCTGCGCAACCGGATGCGGCGGCAGAAGCTCTCGCCCGAGCTGGCTGACGAGATCATGCCGAAGAACATCATCATGATCGGGCCTACTGGCGTGGGCAAGACGGAGATTGCGCGGCGGCTGGCCAAGCTGACCAACTCGCCCTTCCTGAAGGTGGAGGCGTCGAAGTTCACCGAGGTGGGCTACGTGGGCCGCGATGTCGAGTCCATCGTGCGCGACCTGGTCGAGATCGCCATCGATATGGTGCGCGAGGAGAAGATGGAGGAGGTCGAGGACAAAGCGGAAATGGCCGCCGAAGACCGTCTGCTCGACCTGCTGCTGCCTCCGGCACCGGCGGCCCCCGCCCCTGCGCCCGGCGCGGCGATTCCGTTGCCTGCGGCGACTCCTGACGGCGAGAAGCCGGGCGAGCGCGAGCAGAGGAACCGCGAGAAGCTGCGGCAGCAGTTCCGCGAGGGCAAGCTGGACGAGCGCATCGTCGAGCTGGACGTGCGCGACAAGAACATGCCGAGCTTCGAGGTCATCACCAACCAGGGCACCGAAGAGATGGACATCAACCTCAAGGACATGCTGCCCGGACTCTTCGGCCAACGGACCAAGAAGAGGAAGATGAAGGTGACGGAGGCCTTCGATTACCTGGTGCAGGAGGAGGAGGGCCGGCTGGTCGATATGGACCAGGTGACGCGGCTGGCGGTCGAGCGGGTCGAGGACTCGGGGATGGTCTTCCTGGACGAGATCGACAAGATTGCCGGGCGTGAGGGCGGCCATGGGCCTGATGTCTCACGCGAGGGCGTGCAGCGCGACATACTGCCTATTGTCGAGGGAACCACTGTCAACACGAAGTATGGCATGGTCTCGACGGACCACATTCTCTTCATCGCAGCCGGAGCGTTCCATGTCTCGAAGCCAAGCGACCTGATTCCCGAGCTTCAGGGACGGTTTCCTATCCGGGTCGAGCTGCAATCTCTTACGGTTGAGGACTTTGTGAGGATCCTGACAGAGCCGAAGTCGTCTTTGGTGAAGCAGTCGATGGCCCTGCTTGAAACCGAGGGGCTGAAGCTGGAGTTCACCAAGGAGGCGATTGCCGAGATGGCTCAGTTCGCCTTCCGGGTGAACGAGACGACGGAGAACATCGGGGCGCGGCGGCTGCACACGATCCTCGAGCGGGTGCTCGATGAGATCAGCTTCCAGGCGCCGGACCTGTTCAAGAGCCCGCGCACGGAGGCGACCGACGAGGGCGTGGTCGCCGAGGTCCATGCGTCTGCTCCGCTGACGGGCGAGACGCAGAAGCCGCTGCCTCCCTTACCTGTCATCGAGCGGAAGACGGAGACCGGAGTCGAGAAGGTGATCGTCGTCGATCCGGAGTACGTGCGGCAGCAGGTGGCCTCGATTGTGAAGGACCAGGACCTGAGCCGGTACATTCTGTAGCGACTTACCACAAATCTGGAACCTGAAACGCGGATTGTTCCACGTGGAACAATCCAAGGCACTCCTGTGGCCATGCGTTCTCGGCCTGCCTCGCCGCGTCCGGGGTGGTTGTCAGACGTCCAAAACGTGCAGAAAATGCTGCGCATTTGCCTAGTACTTTTTCACATTGCTAATTACTTTGACTAAATACATCTCGTTGCCTATGATTTGGCATCGCTTTAACGCTAACGTAATCCACGGCCACGGTCTTTTCTTACGAACTGTAGTTGATTTGTAGCACTTCTTTTCAGGAGGACTTTATGAATCAGCAGGCGCAAGTTACCGGCAGCATCTATAGGCTACTTCAGGCGATACGGATCGGGTTCATCGCGGCGCTCGTATTGGCAGGCTCGGTCGCTCCATCGCAAACGATTACAGGCAGCATCAACGGCACCGTAACCGACCCCTCCGGGGCGGTGGTGCCCAACGCAAAAGTAACGGCGACCAACGTCAACACCGGGGTCGTCACGACAACAACAACCAACAACGACGGTCTCTACAACATCCGCTTTCTCCAGATTGGCAGCTACAAGGTTACAGTGGAGTCTGCGGGGTTTGCCTCGGCGGCGCTTGGGCCGTTCGTGCTGGAGACCGGCCAGAACGCGAAGATTGACGCGAAGCTGGTGTTGGCCAGTCAGACGCAGAACGTGCAGGTCGAGGCTAGCGTCGCTCCGCTGCTGAACACGGAAAACCCGACGCTGGCAACGACGCTCGATACGCGCGCGATTGAGAACGTGCCGCTGGTCAGCCGCAACATCATTGCCCTGACGATGTTTCTGCCAGGCGCCATCAGTACGAATCCCAATGGTTTTGTGAATCAGGCAGCAGTCTCAGGGCCGATCAGCGCCAATCAGACGGTCTCGATTAACGGTAATCGGCAGCAGGCAAACCAGTACCTGCTCGACGGCATGAACATCAACCAGACACTGGACGACATCCCGGGCTACAGCCCCAGCGTGGACGCGATCGGGCAGGTGCAGGTCATATCGGCCAACGCTCCGGCGGAGTACGGCAACGTACTCGGCGGCGATGTCCTGTACCAGACCAAGAGCGGCACCAATCAGTTTCATGGCAGCGCATTTTACTTCCTGACCAACTACTTGCTGAACGCAAACACGTGGGCCAATAAACACGGCTCGACGATCATTCCGAGGAACTCGTTTACGCGGAATATCTTCGGCGGCACGATTGGCGGTCCCCTGCTGCACGACCGTTTGTTTTTCTTCGGCGACTATCAGGGCGGGCGGTATCACTCCGGCGGTATTACAACGGCAACCGTGCTGACCCAGAAAGAGAGGACGGGCGACTTTTCTGAGCTGCTCGATCCATCGTTGATGTGCTCAGGCGACCAGGGTCTCACGGCTGGGAACTACGTGCTGATCAATGGGATCAAGTGCAAGTCCGACAGCCGCCTGATTCAGCTGTACGACGCGACCCAGGCGGGCGCGCCCGCTTACGCGAACAATAAGATCCCCATTACGAATCCTGCCGCCATTTACCTGCTCTCGCATCCTGAGATCTATCCACTGCCCAATCGTGCGCCGGACGCGAGCAATACACCTGCGACACACAATTATCAGGGGCCGACCAAGACCCGCAATTATGGCGACCAGTTTGACATCAGGGTTGACTGGAAGGCGAGCGACAAGGATAGTCTCTCGGTCCGCTTTACCAAAGCGGACAGCGGCCAGACCAACAGGAATCCGCTGCTGACCAGCTTTACCAGCGCGCCTACATTCCCAGTGCGCGGTGTGGCCATCAACGAGATCCATACCTTCAATGCTTCGCTTGTGAATGAATTTCGCGCAGGCTACACACGCATCCAGAATAACGGCGCCGTGCTGCTGGATCCCTCGGGCGTTTTCGGACTGAATGGCAACAAGATTCTCGGCATCAGCAGTAACTCTCCCAGCGGGCAGACGCAGGCATTCGCAGGATTTGCGGTGATGGGGTTTGGAAACTCCAACAGCCCGCAAGGCTTCACCGCTTCGAACGGAACCGAGTACACCAACCTGGGCAACGCGAACCTGGGTACCAACTACACGCTGAACACTTTTCTGTATGGCGACAACTTCACGTGGCTCAAGAACCGGCATACGTTCAAGTTTGGTGTGCAGTTCATGCGCCAGCAGCAGAACAACTTTTATCCGGGCAATGACGGTTCGCTCGGCGGCTTCTACTTCCTCGGCGCGGGCACAGCTTCTCCCACGGCCAATCCAAACGGCTATTCCAACACCGGATACGCCGCGTCAGACTTTCTGCTGGATCGAGCGGGCTTCGTCAGCAAGGGCGGCGTGGCTGGCCCGGTGGGGATGCGCTCGTGGCGCGATGCGTACTTTATTCAGGACGACTGGAGGATGCTCGATAACCTGACGGTCAACATCGGCGTGCGGTACGAGTACGTGCAGCCGATCTACGAGGTCAATAACAAGATGTCCACCATTGATCCGGACAATCCCGCAGTGATTCTGCTGGCAGGAACTCCTCAGGCCAGGGCAGCCGGTTACGGCCGCGCGCTGGTCGATCCGTTCTACGGCAGCGTGATGCCGCGCATCGGCTTTGCCTGGTCGGCGACTCCACGCTGGGTGCTGCGCGGTGGATACGGCCTGCAAAACTTTATGGAAGGAACAGGCGCAAACCTGCGCATGACGACCAACCTTCCTTTCCAGTCCACGTATCAGGCAAGCGGTGTGCAGGCAACAACGACGAATGTAGGCAGCTTTTTCAAGATTGAAGACGGCTTTAGCAATCCCGCTTCCGGCGCGAAGCCGTCAGGCGGCGTCTACAACGTGTGGAATAAGCACATCAAGCCGGAGTTCATCGGCATGTACAGCATGACGCTGGAGTATCAGTTGAGCAATACGGCGTCGGTGCAGGCGGGCTATATCGGCGAGACCGGACAACACCTTGTGACCGCGAACCAGCGGAACCAATTGCACAACCCCTGCATCATTGGCGGCATCGTGCAGAGCGCGGCGACGCCCAACCCCAGTGCAACATGCCTGGCGCAGGCCCCTGCTCCGTTCTATACGACTCCGGGTGTCGGCTACAACGGCGTGATTCGCTATACGGACTCGAACGCCGTAATGAACTATAACGGTCTGCAAACGACCTTCCGGCAAAGGCCGTGGAAGGGTCTACAGTACACGGTGAACTATACCTGGAGCCATGCGATGACAAACAGCGTAGGCTTCTACGGCGTTCCGAGCGTAACTGTATCGAGCGCATATGCGGAGAACGTTTATAACATGCACAACGAGTATGGTCCGGCAGGACAGGACGTGCGCCATGCTATCAACTGGAACATGGTTTACGATCTTCCGGTTGGCCGCGGACGGATGTTTGGTTCCGCCATGCCGCTGATTCTGGACGAGATCGTCGGTGGTTGGAGGCTCGGCATGACCGGCGTCAGTTACACCGGCTTCCCGGTCAACATCAACACGTCGAGCAACAACTCCGGGGTGAATGGCAACTCGCAGCGAGCCAACCACTATCGCAAGCTGAAGATTGTCCATCGCTCAGCCACAAATTGGTTCGGAACCGATCCTTCGGCAACTCCATGCACGACCCCAGGGGTTGACAATGGCGTCTGTGCTTATGGCCAACCCGCGGCTGGAACCTTTGGAACGTCGCGCCCGACTCCGGAGCGTGCTCCGGGCTTCCAGAGCTATGGAGCTTCCGTGACTAAGGATTTCACCGTCTGGCACGAGAACCAGATTAACTTCCGCGTGGACGCTGACAACCTCTTCAACAGTGCCTATCTCGGCAACCCGGTTGGCAACGTTCAATCGAACTCGTTTGGAAATATCGCCGGACAGACAACTCCTGTGCGGTCTGGCCCAAGACAGCTTCAGCTTTCCATGAAGTACCACTTCTAACCAAACAGAAAGCCCGGACTCGTCGGAGGAGTCCGGGCTTTCTTGTGTTCTGAAGATGAAATTTGTTCTGAGTCTAGCGAGCGGCGACGGGCTCGCTGATTTCGCTGACGCGCTTTTCGAGGCTCAGCTCCAGCTCTTCGAGCGCCTTCGAGAAGCCGTCGATGCCTTCCTTGAGCTTGTCGGAAGCCATGCGATCGGCGGCGTGCATCTTGTCGAAGGTGGCCTTGTCCATGGGGATCTTTTCGATCTTCATCGCTTTGGCCTTTTCCGGGTCGAGCTTGCGGACAAGGGTGCCCTGTGCGGCTTCGAGCTCACCGAGCAGCTTGGGGGCAATGGTGAGGAGATCGCAGCCGGCCAGCTCGATGAGTTCTCCGGTATTGCGGAAGCTGGCTCCCATGACGACGGTCTTGTAGCCGAAGTGTTTGTAGTAGTTATAGATCTCGGTGACAGACTGGACGCCGGGGTCGTCCGCGCCTACGTAGTCCTTGCCGGTGTCCTTCTTGTACCAGTCGAGAATGCGACCGACGAAAGGGGAGATAAGCGTGACCTTCGCCTCGGCGCTGGCGATGGCCTGATGCAGACCGAAGAGGAGGGTCATGTTGCAGTGGATGCCCTCTTTTTCGAGAATCTCGGCAGCCTTGATGCCCTCCCACGTAGAGGCGAGCTTGATGAGGACACGCTCGCGCGAGATGCCAGCCTTCTCGTATTGGGCAATGATGTTGCGGGCGGTCTCGATGGACTTTTCGATGTCGTAGGAGAGGCGGGCGTCTACTTCAGTGGAGACGCGGCCGGGGATGATCTGGAGAATCTTGATGCCGAAGGCGACGGCGAGCGAATTGAACGCGAGATGCGCGACTTCTTTGTCGGAGGCGCTGGGGCCGGCCTCTTTGCGGGCCTGGCGGAGGCAGTCGTCCACGATGGACTTGTACTCGGGCTTCCCGGCGGCGGCCGCGATGAGCGAGGGGTTCGTCGTCGAATCCTGCGGCTTGTACTGCTGGATCGAGTTGATGTCGCCGGTGTCGGAGACGACGGTGGTCATACCACGAAGCTGTTCGAGAAGAGATGCCATGTTTTTGCTCCTTCGGTGTTACTACCATTTTACCAAGTTAGGCGGAGTCGCGTTGGAGCGGCCTGTATGGTTGGATGCGTTCCTGGTCGTTGGAGGAAAGCAGACAACGGCAATGACGGTTGCCTGGACTTTGTGCTGAAAAAGGGCGCTTGTGTTGGCTGGAGAGAAGGCCCGGGGCTAAGGCCCCTTGAATTCGGCGACTTTTTGGTGGGGCTGAAGAGGGTGATGAAAAAGTGTCTCGCCGGGAAGAAAGCGTACCTCGGCGGCTAAAGCCGCGTTGATTTTGCAGCGTTAGCGGCACGGCTGAAGCCGTGCCCTTAAGTAAAACTGACTTTTTCAGCACCCTCTGAAGCCCCCATACTCATCCAAAAGCAACGTGAGGATTTTTTTGGCACCGTCTTTGTGCCTTTCCCACCCATCGCCAAATGCGCGATGGATGGGCACCCCGGCGTTGGAGGAAAGTGCGGATTCCTTCGCTACGCTACGGAATGAATGGAAATGCCAGAAGAGAAGTGGAACGGGTTCACCCGGCAGCGAAGGTGTTTTCGAGGGTGCCGAGGCCGTCGATTTCGATCTGGACGCGGTCGCCGGGCTGGACGGGGCCGACTCCGGCGGGCGTGCCGGTGGGGATGAGGTCGCCGGGTTCGAGCGTCATGGTTGCGGTGATGTAGCGCATAAGGTACGCAATGGGGAAGATGAGATCGCGGGTGCTTCCCTGCTGTTTGACCGTGCCATTAAGCCGCGTCGTGACCGTGACTGGCGTGGGTGGCGTGGTCTCGGAGCCGCAGGGGTCGATGCCGCTGGAGACGATGGGGCCGGCAGGACAGAAGGTGTCGAAGCCCTTGCCGCGCGTCCACTGGCCGTCGGACTTCTGGATGTCGCGGGCGGTGACATCGTTGACGATGGTGTAGCCGCGAATGTAGGGGCGCACGTCTTCGGATGGATTGAGGTTGTGGCAACGGCGTCCGATGACGATGGCCAGTTCGCCTTCGTAATCGACGCGGCTGGAGAGAGCGGGCATGCGGACGACGCCCTTGGGCGCGAGCAGCGATGAGGGCGGCTTGAGAAAAAGCAGCGGCTCTTTGGGGACTTCGTTGCCGAGTTCGGCGGCGTGGTCGCGGTAGTTGCGGCCGACGCAGACGATCTTGGACGCATGCACGGGCGCGAGCAGATGCAGGTCGGTCAGCGAACGGGACTGGAAGCCGTCGCGCGACATGGGCGGGGCGAGCTGCGCAGCGAGGTCTTCTTCGGGCGGGTCCATCAGCTCGGAGGCCCAGAGTGCATTGTCGCGCTGCTCGACGAAGGTGTAGCGCGGGATGAAGGCCCCGGATTCGAGCGAGAGGAATTTTGCATAACGCATGGTTATAGCTCCTGGCTCATGGCTGTATCGTTGTGGCTCATGGCTGTGACTCCGGCATGGTTTGTTCGACGGCGGCGCTGGGCATGCTCTGGTTGCCTGTGGTGTCGATGGCGGTGACACGATAACTATAGGACTGGCCGGGGACGGCGGTCTGGTCGCTGAAGGCTGGACCGGTGATGGGCGTGACGGTGAGGCGTTGCGACGACGCTCCGGCCGGCGCGGCAGGCTGGCGATAGACGATGTAGCCTGCGAGATCGCTGTCTGGGACGGGCTCCCATGAGAGGTCGATGGAATGCGTGCCGGGAATGGCGGCGAGACCGGTGGGCGCGGCAGGCGGGAAGGTGTCGGTGAGTGTGACGGTGATGGGCAGCGATGGGTCGCTGCGCAGTTCGAGCGCATGGCCGGCAAGCACGATGCTGCGCACGCGCTGCGCGGTGTAGCGATAGGTCACGCGCTTTTGCGCGTTGCGGTCGAGCGTGCCCCCGGAATCGGAGGATGCGTCGCCTGTCTGAAGATGGATCTCAGCAGGCGTTGCAGGGGAGAGATTGGCGTGATGTCTGGGGGCGGGCTGAGAGGTATTGTTTGCAGGCTTCGCGGGCGCGGGGACGGGCTTTGCGATGAGAGTGCGATCGAGATCGACGACGAAGGCGGGCCCAGCTGTCCACTCGATCAGAATGCCTGAGCGGGTTGCGGCAGCGTGCAGTTGCTGGACGGGCGGAGGCGCTGCTCCTGAGGCGGCATAGGCGACAGGTGACGGGCCGGCGGTGCGGCCGTTGGCATTGAAGAGTCGAACGCGATAGAGAAGCAGCATGGCGGGGTCGCGCGTGAGTGTAGCAGGCAGGGGGTCCGTGGTCTCGGTTGCGCCGGGGGTGACGGTGAGCTTTTGAACTGGGACGCAGGCCGAGGCACGCGACGACGGGCGGGCTTCGCGGCAGACTTCGGCCGTGACAGGGCCTTTGATTTCAAGGTCATCGGTTGTGCGCGAAGGCGTGGTCCAGTGGAGCGCGACGGCATTGCCAACGCGCTGGGCGGAGAGATCCGCAACGATACCCGGAAGATGCAACGACGGCGGCTCGGGTGGACCGGGACTGGCGCAGCTGATGGCGAAAGCCAGCCATAGCATGGCGATAGCAGGCAACCAATTCAGGTTGGCGGAAAACTTCATCATTGACAGGCTAGCATTCCGGTCAGACTACACGCGGCGGTGGAATCTGCATCCAAGGGAAGTAGAGAACGAGTGCGAACATCCTTTGTATGAATTGCGCCATCTTTACTGCCAGGTCCAAATCTCAATTTGCCGGTGAGCGTCGATGAACAAGGACATAGCCCAGTCAACAGTTGTGTCTCGCAGTGGGATGGGCGAGGTTTCGCCCGACAGGAAGGCCACTGAGATGAATGTGGAAGCAGCAGAGATGTTTATTGCGGAGAAACGGATCGGCGAACGTATCAAATATCTTCGATTGAAAAAGTCGATGGGCCTGGTGGAACTGGGGCGGCATACGGGGCTTTCCGCAAGCTTCCTTTCGCAACTGGAGACAGGCCGCGTGGTGCCGACGCTGCGTAATCTCGCGCGGATTGCGATGGTCTTCTCGAAAGATCTGAACTACTTTTTTGAGCCGGAGCAGGAGACGCTGTTCCGCGTACACAGACGCGGCGAACGGGTGCGGCTGCCGCAGACGGGGGCCGATGACCCGTCGTACTTCTTCGAGAGCCTGGGGTATCTGGTGCCGGACCGCCAGCTTGACCCCTACTTTGCGGAGTTTCTTCCGGTGAAGACGGGGCGCGCGCCGAAGCCGCATCAACATGCGGGATGCGAGTTTCTGTATCTGCTGGCTGGCGCGCTGGATGTGCGGCATGGCGAGGCGACGCACCATATCGAAGCAGGCGATGCGATCTACTTCGACGCGGACACGACACATAGCTATGTTTGCAGCGGGGACACGCCCGCGACGGCGCTGATCGTCACGTTGCAGCATCCGCTGACGGCTCGGGTGCAGAGCGGATCGAATTTGGCCAATGGCACGAATGGCCGGGGTGTGCGGAGCATCTCGACGGGGATGTTGCAGCCGGTGGCGGCGGCTAAGAAGAACCTTCAGCGCATGCTCTAGCGGTTCTTGTGGGCAAGCTGCTTTTGGGGAGATTTCTGGAAGGCGCGCCAGAAGGCATCGACGACGCGCTCGGGAAGTTTTTCGGCGAGGCTCGGCTCGGAGCGTTGGAAGATGTGGCGGTAGAGCACGGGGCCAAGCAGCATGGCGAGCGAGAGGTTAATGTCTGGTTGCGGGACGAGTTCACCGCGGCGGACGCCTTGCTCGATCAGGCTCGTGAGTTCACGGCGTGGCGGCTCCATGGCCTGATGACGCCAGGCGTCGCCGAATTTGGGATGGCGGGCGGAGTAAGCGATCAGGTGCGGGGTGATGCGACGCTGGAGTGCGGCGCGGGCGCGTGGAGGCTGGAAGGATAGTACGGCAACCATGTCGGCGCGGGTGTTGCCGGTGTTGAAGTCGGGGCGCTCGTGATGGCCGTGGAGGTCGGCCATCGCGTCGAGCACGAGTGCCTCTTTATCGCGCCAGTGATTGTAGATGGTGGCTTTGCTGACACCGGCGCGGAGAGCGATGGCATCCATGCTGGCGGCGTCGATTCCCCGCTCCGCCATGAGGGCGATGGCGGCTTTGAGGACTTCGCTGTGGGCCTGGTTACTTTTCGGACGCGGCATCTCAGATCTGAATTCTTGAAAACAGCTTTGCGCCGATTGTAATGAACACCACCGACAGGCAGCAGAGCACGAGCGCGTCGAGGGTGAGGCTGAAGTAGCCCATCGAGGTGAGTACGCCACGCAAGGCATCGACGCCGTAGGTGAGCGGATCGAGGTGGGTAATCCACTTGAGCACGACGCCGAGACCGAACAGGGGAAACAGCGCGCCCGAGAGGAAGAAGATGGGCATGACGAGGAAGTTCATCACGAGCTGAAAGCCCTGCATGTCTTCGAGCACCGAGCCGATGGCCATGCCGAGCGAGGCGAAGACGAAGGCGATGAGCCCCATGAAGACGAACGCCAGCGGAATGGCGCTGATATGGTGCACGCGCAGCCCGGCGATGAAGCAGATGACAGCGATCAAGACTCCCTGGATGACTGCGACGGTGGCGCCGCCAAGCGTGCGGCCGACCATGACCTGGATACGCGGCACCGGCGCGACGAGCGTCTCCTTGAGGAAGCCGAACTGGCGGTCCCACAAGAGGCCGATGCCGGAGAAGACCGAGGTGAAGAGCACGGACATCGCAATGACGCCGGGTGCTACGAATTGCAGATAGCTGCCCTGGCCGGCCTTCTCGAAGATGGGACCGAGACCGAATCCAAGCGC
>NZ_DASUBE010000123.1:0-5105 GCF_035763405.1 Edaphobacter sp. | reverse complement strand
GGCAAACACCAGATCGTCTTCGGCGGTCAGTGGGTCCAGAACCAGCTCAACATCGGCAATATCTACGAGTCCAACGGCACCTTCACCTTCGACGGGCGATACGGCCTCGCCGGACCCAACGGCGGCAGTGCTGGCGGTGATCCTCTGCTCGACCTGCTCAGCGGCGCCATGAGCGCCTTCCAGCAGAGCAAGCAACAGCAGAATGCTCTCCGTGCGCCCATCCCCAGCCTCTATCTACAGGATACCTGGCACGCCACCCCCCGGCTCACACTCGTCGGCGGCCTGCGTTGGGCACCCGAATTTTTGCCTACCGATGTCTTCAACCGCGGCACCATCTTCGATATGTCCGCCTTCCTTGCCAATAAGGTCAGCTCGGTCTACCCGAAGGCGCCTGCCGGGACCTTCTACTACGGAGACAAGGGCGTTCCCCGTCAATTCACCAAAAACTCGCCATGGCAGTTTTCACCCAACATCGGTTTCTCTTTCGACCCCACCGGCAGCGGCAAGACCGTCGTGCGCGGCGGCTTCGAGCTGGCCTACGACATGGTGAACTTCTTCACCGGTCAGCGTACCCAGCAGAACCCACCCTACGCTACGGCCATCAGCCAGTTGCAGACATCGAGCTCCGGCCCACTCAGCTTCTCCAGCCCATGGTCCACCGGCTCAGTCACCACCAGCCCCTTTCCGCAGCCGACCATTCCTTCTCCGGCAAACGCGGAATTCTTCCCGCAGTCGCAATACATCGTGCTGCCGGTTCAGTTTCATCCCTCCTACACCGAGCAGTGGACGGCCAGCATCCAGCGCCAGTTTGGCTCAGGATGGCAGTTCCAGATTCAGTACATCGGCAGCCATACCGTCCACGCGCCCATGGGTACTCCCCTTAGCCCGGCCATCTACATTCCCGGAGTCTGGGGAGCGGGCGGCACTGGATGCGCCGGCATCGTCACCACGGGACCTGCAGCGGTCAAACCCGGCGCTGCGGGCACTCCCTGCTCCACCACCAAGAACCAGACATCGCGCTTTGCTCTCACCATTGCCAATCCGACTCAGGGCAACCAGTATCTGGGCGGCGGCGGCGGCACAGTCCTCGTCAACTCAGTCGGCATGGCCAACTATCACGGCCTCGTCACCAGCATCCAGCACCGTCTCTCGTCCAGCTTCAGCCTGCTGACCAACTACACCTGGTCCAAGTGCCTGAACGTGGCCGATGCGCAGGGCGATTATGCAGGTACCAATGTCGAGAATCCCTCAAATCCCGGTTTCGATTACGGCCCATGCGGCTCCGACTACCGGAATGTCTTCAACACCTCCCTCATCACCCGGAGCAACTTCCACCTCAACCGTTTCACATCGCTGCTCGTCAACAACTGGGAGTTCGCTCCGCTCATCCACATCACCAGTGGTGCGCCCTTCAACGTCACTGCCGGGCAGGACAACTCCTTCACCGACGTAGGACAGGACCGCCCGAACCTCGTCGCTGGGGTCCCTATATATCTGCGCCAGTCCCTGCGGCGCGCCCCAGGGCAGGCTAACCGTGGTTTCCTGAATCCAGCAGCGTTCGCACAGGTCTGCCCCTCCGGCGCAACGCCTCTTACCTGCTCCGGCTACGGAACCTACGGCAACATCCGCAGAAACTCCTTCCGCGGGCCGAAGTTCTTCCAGTTCGATGCGCAGATCTCGCGCATCTTCCCCATCCACGAATCACTCAACGCCACGCTTCGCCTCGAAGCCTTCAATGTGCTGAACCATCCGAGCTTCAACAACCCAACCGCAGGCTTAACTTCATCCACCTTTGGACAGATCTCCGGAGCGCATGATCCGCGCATCTTCCAGGGCTCGGTCAAGTTCAACTTCTAACCCGAAAACCAAAGCCCCTCATCCGCACCATGCGGACGAGGGGCTTTTTCATTGCCATCCGATTGATTGTCATTCCCGAAGAGAATCTGCGTTTAGCATCGGCTCGCGACGCACTACAGTTTTCTAGCTCCGAGACGTAATCCGCAGGTGCAGTTCTTTCATCTGCTGCTCGCTCACTGGCGTCGGCGCGTCCACCATCAGGTCGATGGCCTTTGCCGTCTTCGGGAACGCGATCACTTCGCGCAGGCTCGAAGCACCCGCAAGAATCATCACAATCCGGTCGAGCCCCAGCGCAATGCCGCCATGCGGAGGCGTGCCGTACTCAAGCGCATCGAGGAAGAAGCCGAACCGCTCCTTAGCCTCCTCATCCGTCATGCCGAGCGAGCGGAAGATCTCCGCCTGCACATCCTGCCGGTGGATACGGATCGACCCGGAGCCAAGCTCCGTGCCGTTTAGCACAATATCGTAGGCCAGCGCGCGCACCGCGCCTTTGTCATTCACCAGCTTGCCCGTTTGGATGTCGTCCTCATGCGGCGAGGTGAACGGATGGTGCGCCGCAATCCACGTCTTCGTCTCCTCGTCCCACTCATACATGGGAAAATCCGTGACCCAGGCAAACTTGTAGTCAGCCTCGGTGCCAGTCTTGGTGAAGCGCCCATGCTTGTCGGCAAACTTCTGTCCAAGCTGTAGCCGCAGCGCGCCGACGCGCTTATAAATCCACTGCGGATCGTGGTTCCACTTCGCCGGCGTACCCAGCTTGGGTGTAATTACCACCAACAGCGGTGCCCCATCTTCGCGCCTGCCGTTGGGCGCTAAGGTGGGAGCTTCGGTCAACTTCTTCTCAATCGTCTCCGCCAGCGGCGCAAAGGATGCATTCGTCTTCAACCGTGCCACGTCGAGTGCATCGAGACCCGAGTCGCCAAACGCAGCGCGGATCTCGCTCATCAGCGCCTTGCGCGCCGTGCCGCTCAACTCGCCCACGCCGGGAATCACAAACCCGAGCACCGGCAACACAGGCTCAATCTTCAACGACTCACGCAGCTCCGCCGTCAGCTCATCCGTCAACGAGACCATCGCCGGCAGCCGCATATCCGGCTTGTCGATGCCGTAGTTCCTGATCGCGTCGTCGTACGTCATCTGCACAAACGGCGTGGTCAGCGTGATCCCCGCCGCCTTGAACGCCGCCGTCAGAAAGCCCTCGACCACGCGGAAGATCGTCTCCTGCTTCGGAAACGTCATCTCCAGGTCAATCTGCGTGAACTCCGGCTGCCGGTCCGCGCGCAGGTCCTCGTCGCGGAAGCAGCGCGCAATCTGAAAATATTTGTCGAAGCCCGAGATCATCAGGATCTGTTTAAAAATCTGCGGCGACTGCGGCAGTGCGTAGAAGCTGCCCGCATGAACACGGCTCGGCACCAGATAATCGCGCGCGCCCTCCGGCGTCGAGCGCGTCATAAACGGCGTCTCGATCTCCAGAAACCCCTGCTCGACCAGATAATTCCGGATCGCCATCGCCACCTTGCTGCGCAGAGCGAAGTTGTGCTGCATCTCCGTGCGCCGCAGGTCGAGATAGCGATACTTCAGCCGCACCTCTTCGTTCGCAATCGCGTCTTCGGCGGGCGAGAACGGCGGCGTCTTCGCCTCGTTCAACAGCAGCAGCTCGCGCGCAACCACCTCAATCGCGCCGGTCGCCATGTTGGGATTCTCCAACCCCGCCCCACGCCGCCGCACCTTGCCCTTCACGGCGACGACGTACTCCGAACGCGCGGCCTCAGCCTTGGCATGGGCCTCGTTCGACACTTCCTTGTCGAGCACCACCTGCGTCACGCCCGTGCGGTCGCGCACGTCCAGAAAGATCAGGTTGCCGTGGTCGCGCCGCCGGTTCACCCAGCCCATCAGGACAACGTCCTGGCCATCGTGTTCAGCGCGAAGCTCGCCGCACATCTGTGTGCGTTCTAAACCGCCCAAAAAATCAAGCATCTGGAATAATCACCTTCAGATTTCTTCAGCGACGCAAAGCATCGGCCAGCTCGCTCCGAGCGACCTTCGTCTGTTCGCCTGCACTAAAGTCTTTAACTGTTAGGATACCGGACGAAACCTCATCCTCGCCCACAATCACCATGCGCCGGGCCAGTTTGTCGGCGGCCTCGAACGATTTCTTCAGCCGGAAGCCTCCATCGCCAACTTCGATAGAAAGCCCGGCGCGGCGTAGTTCCTGCGCCAATGCGAGGGCGGCAGCGTTCTGCGCCACACCGATGGGCGCGACAAACGCATCCAGCTTCGTCTGCTCCGCGTCTGCCGCCTGAGCCTGCAACGTCAGCACCAGGCGGTCTTCGCCAATCGCAAAGCCAATCCCCGGCGCCTTCGGCCCGCCCAGCATCTCGGAGAGGCCGTCATACCGCCCGCCGCCCAGCAGAGCATTCTGCGTGCCCAGGCCGCCGCCGTCCGGCACAGTGAACTCGAAGGTCGTCCGCGTGTAGTAGTCCAGCCCGCGCACCAGCCGCGGGTTCACGGCATAAGCAACGCCGCAGGCATCCAGCGCGGCCTTCACCTCGGCGAAGTGCTCGCGCGAAGCCTCATCCAGAAAGTCGGCAATCTTCGGCAGCGCCTCAATCGTCGCCTGGTCCTGCGCCTCTTTGCAGTCCAGCACGCGCAGCGGATTCGTCTCCGCGCGCCGCTGGCAGTTCTCGCACATCCCGGCCTTCACCGGCTCCAGAGCCTCGCGCAACGCCGCCACGTAGCGAGGACGATCAGTCGGTGAGCCGACCGAGTTAATCTCCAGCCGCCAGCCCTTCACTCCCAGCTCGTTCAGAAACGTCGAGAGCATCTCCAGCACCTCGGCATCGCGCAGCGCGCTATCCGCCCCGGACCACGCCGGGCCCAGCACCTCCGCGCCAATCTGCCAGAACTGCCTGTAGCGTCCCCGCTGCGGACGCTCGCGCCGGAACTGCGGCCCAATATAAAAGAGCTTCTGCAACATGCCGCTCTCGCCCAGCTTGTGCTCAATGTACGCGCGAACCACCCCAGCCGTGTTCTCCGGGCGCAGGGTCAGCGATTGCCCCTTCTCACTCTCTGCCCGCCCACGGTCCTCCCACGTGTACATCTCCTTCGAGACGATGTCCGTCTCCTCGCCCACGCCGCGCGCAAACAACTCCGTCACCTCGAAGATGGGCGTGCGAATCTCCCCGAACCCATAGCGCGCAAAGACCGCGCGGGCCGTCGTTTCAATGCGGTTCCAGAGCGCGGTCTCG
>NZ_DASUBE010000122.1:0-24171 GCF_035763405.1 Edaphobacter sp. | reverse complement strand
CAGCCGGGTGCCCCATCTTCGCGACGGTTTTATCGTCGATAATGTGGGCATTCGCGCCACACGCGAACCACTCTTCTCACCCTCAGAGCAACCCAAAAATATTTTTCGCGTTTTTGGCCCAGAAATCGCTTGTCAAGCCCGAAAATCTCCTAACCCCCTGCGAATCATCAACATCCGAATGGCGTTTTAGTTATACCCAAACCGTTATATTTAAATAGAGCCACAAGAAAGGACGCCGAAGCCACCGCCAACAGCCATAACTTCTGTGTTTTCAGGAATTTGCCAATAACCCATTTGTTTGGAAGATTTTACAAGACACCAGATTTGTAAACCGCAGAAACGAAGGAATTTACACCGAGATACCAGGGGGTCCCCCCGGTAAGTAGAGCAAAGGAGCATCGAACCAGCATGACCACACAATATAGCTCAGGTCGCCGCGGCTCCTCGGGCACTCTTCTCGCCGTTCTGCTCGCGCTCATTCTCGGGGCAGTCACCATGGTCGTCTTTCTCCGCCGCGCCAACTCCGGCTTCGCAGGCCGCATCGCCAACGCCATCGCCTCCCGCCCCGTCGTCACCGAAGTCTCCGCTCCCGACGTCGTCGAGAAGATCCAGCGCCTCAGCCGCCTCGAAACCGTCGTCTACTCCATCGACACCGTCGTCGAAGGCTCGAAGTCCTCCACCGTGCTGCCTGATCTCATTGCCGGCGACCGCATCCTGCTCGTCGTCCACGGCCAGTCCATCGCAGGCATCGACCTCTCGAAGCTCAAGCCCGAAGACGTCCGTATCACCCGCAACAACGGCGTCCGCGCCATCCGCGTCACCCTGCCCGCCTCCCAGGTCTTCGTCACCACCATCGACAACCAGCACACCCGCGTCTACGCCCGCACCACCGGCCTGCTCGTCCCCGCCGACCAGAACCTCGAATCCGAGACCCGCACTCGGGCCCAGCAGCAGCTCCAGCAATCCGCCCTCGCCGACGGCATCCTCGACGCCGCCCGCAAAAACGCCATCTCCACCGTCACCACCCTCCTCTACGGCCTCGGCTTCCAGCAGGTCGTCGTCAACTGACGGATTTCCGTAGGTGTCATTCTGACCCTTGAGTAAAACGACAGGGAAGAATCCCCGCATTTTGCCCGCTGCTGCGCAAAGTCCTCTCTTGGAGCCGGGCTGCATCCATCAGAAAGCTGCACAACTCTCCCGCCTCCGCCTCATCCCCAAAACGTCCACCTTCATCCCACAAACGTCTCTCACCGCAACGCTCAACCTGCGCTATCATCGTTAACTATGAGGCTCCTGCCCAACGCGTGCGTCTTCTTCAAGACAGACGATGTCCCCCGCACCGAGCAGCTTCCCTTCCCCGAAGAAGGCTCCGAAGACACCGCTCTGATGAAGACCCTCGGCTGGGTCACTGCCGGCCTCGGCGCCGTCGCCCTTGGCCTCTTCGTCGGCCGCGAGCTGCGCCAGCGTTACAAGTTCAACCACCGCACGCCCTATGACGCCTACTCCCACGCAGGCGACGAGAAGGACGTAGACTTCGGCCTCGGCACCTGAGGAAACTCAATTAGAATCAGATTTTGAAGAGGCCCAAGCCCTTGGGGAGATTCTCGCGGGCCTCGTGCCGAGCTGAACGATCGCTGCCCGCCCGCAACCCTCTCCGTCATATGCAGCCCTCTCCGTCATATAATGCTGGGGCATGTCTGACTTGATCGATCAGGTCGCATCGAACCCGCTCGGACGCATAGCTTATCGGACACTCCGCCCGTTGGTGCATCTCACACGGCGCTTGAGTCATCCTGGCCTTCCTAACAACCGCCAGATTACCAAAGTCGCCTATCGCGGAAGACAATTCCGCCTCCAGCACCGCCGCTGGAACAAAAGTGATCTCCTCGCCATTGACCAATGCTTCCGCGACTTGCAGTACGAGTTACCCACCGGGGCCCACGGTGCTTTAGTCGAAAAGGTCTATAGCGGTATCCTCGCCTCTGGCCGCCAGCCCCTCATCGTCGATTGCGGTGCAAACCTCGGTGCCAGCGTCACCTGGTTCTCAGCCCGCTATCCCGAGGCCCACATCGTCGGCATCGAACCTGCACCGGACAACTTTGATTTCCTCACTCACAACTGCGCCGGCCTCGACGTCGACTTGCGCCAGGCAGGCATTGCTCCGAAAGCTGGCCGCGCCTGGCTCCACGACACCGGCGACTCTGCCATGGGTTATCGCATCACCTCCTGCCCGGACAAGATAGCTGTCGATCTTGTCACCATGGACGATCTGCTTGCCACGAAACCCGCCTCCCGTTATGCGCCATTTCTGCTCAAGATCGACATCGAAGGCGCCGAACGCGACCTCTTCACCGGCAATGAGGCAGTATTCAACAGCTTCCCGCTCATCATCATCGAACCGCACGATTGGATGTTCCCCGGCGAACTCTCCTCGCTGGACTTTTTCCGGTTCCACGCTGCTGCGGGCCGCGAGTTCTCGATGAAACGCGAAAACGTTGTGTCCATCGCTGCCCAGTCGGGCCGTTGAGCATTCCACCCCTTCTCGGTTACGATTTGAAAAGAAGAGGAGAATGTTCAATGAGTTCGTCGCATAAAGAAGAGTCGCTGCGTTGGATCGACAACTGGTTTCCCCTGTTAGTCATCGTCTTCGGTCTGCTCTTCCTCACGGTCCTGGTCACGTTCGCGCCGGTCAACTGAGCAAGCCGGATCGTTCGATCCCGCATGGATTCTGAAGGGGCACAACTTCAGTCGCGCCGTAAGCCTCTTGGTTGTCATTCCCGAAGGGAGTCCGCGTTTCGTTCTTGCATTTGCTTTTCTTGGTTGTCATTCCCAAAGGGAATCCGCGTTTCGCATCGATCCGCGTCGGGCTACATACGCCCTTAGGGAGCCGCTGATTAAGTCTCCGATGGTCGACCCGTCATTCTGAGCGCAGCAGCCTGTCCTGAGCGAAGTCGAATGGAAAGAATCCCTGTATTTCTGCGCCAATTCATTCCGTAGCCCTTCAATACTGAATCGATACTGAATCAGAACGTCCGTAGCCCCTGAAGTACGCCGTCCCTGATTTACCATCAACACGATGACCAAACCAGCCTTCCTCTTCCCCGGACAAGGCTCGCAGTCCGTAGGCATGGGCCGCGACCTCCACGACAACTTCCCCACCGCGCGCGCCGTCTTCGCCGAGGCCGACGAAGCTCTCGGCTTCCCGCTCTCGCGCCTCATCTTTGAAGGCCCCGAAGACCAGCTCAAGCTCACCGAGCACACCCAGCCCGCCATCCTCACCGTCTCGGTCGCCGCCACGCGCGTCCTTGCCGAGCGCGGCATCACCCCGGCCCTCGCCGCCGGCCACTCGCTCGGCGAGTACTCCGCCCACGTCGCCGCCGGCACCCTCACCTTCGCCGACGCCGTCCGCACCGTCCGCAACCGTGGCCGCTACATGCAACAGGCCGTCCCGCCGGGCCGGGGAGCCATGGCCGCCATCCTCGGCCTCTCCGCCAACCTCATCGTCGAAATCTGCGCGCAGGTCAGCGACCAACTCACCCCGCTCCCCACCACGCCCGAGGCCAAAGCCTTCGACGCCAAACTCGCCGTCGTCTCCGCCGCCAACCTCAACTCACCCGACCAGACCGTCATCTCGGGAGCCGTCGCAGCCGTTGAGCGCGCCGCCGCTCTGTGCAAAGAAGCCGGAGCCAAACGCACCGTCATCCTTCCCGTCAGCGCGCCTTTCCACTGCGCCCTCATGCAGCCCGCGCAGGACGCCCTCGCTGCCGACCTCCAGACCCTCAACTTCGTCGACCCAAAGATCCCAGTCGCCGCCAACGTCAGCGCCGCGCTCGTCACCAACGCCGGAGCCGCCAAACAAGCGTTGGTGCATCAAGTCACAGGAGCCGTCCGCTGGGTAGACTGCATCCAACTCCTCGTCGCCCAGGGCGCAACCCACTTCATCGAAGTCGGCCCCGGCAAAGTCCTCTCCGGCCTCAACCGCCAGATCCTCGGCAAAGACGCCTCGACACCCACATTGAACGTCGAAGACTCCGCCTCGCTCGGCAAGACCCTCGTATCCTGAGTCTGAAGTTTGCAACATCAATTCAATCAAGTTGTCATCCTGAGCGCAGCAAGCCGCATCTTTTGCGGTTTGCGGAGTCGAAGGACCTGCGGTTGCTTTTCGCAAAGGATGCCGCGAACTTCGGACTCATCACCCTAGTAGACTGATACAGCATTCGCAAAAGGAGCCACGAATGAACCCCGGCGACAAAGTAGAAGACTTCACCCTCCAGAACCAGGACGGCAAAGACGTGTCCCTCTCCGACTACAAAGGCAAGCCCGTCGTTCTCTTCTTCTACCCTCGCGCCGACACCCCCGGCTGCACCATCGAGTCCTGCGGCTTCCGCGACGCCTTCGAGAAGTTCAAGAAGGCCGGGATCGTCGTCCTCGGCATCTCCCGCGACACCGTCAAAGACCAGAAGAAGTTCAAGGACAAGTACGATCTCCCCTATGATCTGCTGGCCGACGACAAGTTGACCCTCATCAACCGTTACGACCTCATCAAGCCGAAAAACATGTACGGCAAGCTCGTCAAAGGTGTAAAGCGCACTACGTACCTCATCGGTCCCGACCAGCGTCTCATCCACATCTTCGAGAACGTCAAACCCGAAGGCCACGCCGAAGAGGTCTTCAACCTGCTCAAGTCGTACAAACACTAGGAAATCCGATGCGCCGACACCTGCTTATGATTGCAGCCCTTGCGATGGTCGTTCCATCGCTGCCCGCGCAGCGCGGAGCAACCGTAGCCGAGCAGTACCTCCTGCAGGCAACCAACCAGCACCGCTCCGAGCACCATCTCCCCGCGCTCGCGTGGGACGCGGCACTCGCCCGCGCCGCCCGCGCCCACGCCCAGGTCATCGCCACGCACCCCGGCCCGGCCGAGCACCAGTACCCCGGTGAACGTGACCTCAAGGCCAGGACCTTCAATGCAGGCGCCCACTTCACCACTGTCTCCGAAAACGTCGCAGGCCACGCCACCGCGCCCGCCCAGTTCGACCAGGCCTGGATGCGCTCACCCGTCCATCGCGGCAACATCCTCGACCCGAACCTCACCGCCATCGGCATCGCCGTCGTCGAGCGCGGCGGCTACCTCTTCGCCGTCGAAGACTTCTCCCGCTCCGTGCGCAGCTTCTCCGGCTCAAGCGCGGTCGAGCAGCAGGCCGAGCAGTCCCTGCGCGAGCACGGCCTCCGTATTGCCCCCGGCGAGACCGAGAACGCGCGCGCGATCTGCCGCCAGCCCACCAGCACCGCTGGCCATCCGCAGCTCATCATGCAGTGGGACGGAGCCGACGTCACGCAACTCCCCGCAGCCGTGCTCCAGAGCCTGCCCGGCGTGCGCCGGCACTCGGTCGCCGTCGGAGCCTGCCCCAGCACGCACCCGCAGCCCGGCTTCACCACCTACCATATCGCCGTGCTGATGTTCTGAAATGTCATCGAAGCCCATCACGGAAGCAGCCGTAGCACTCGCCGCCGCCGGCCTGCTCGCAGGCGGAGCAGCCTACGCCGCGCTCTACCCAACCTCGCAGATCTTCGGCAAAGTCGTCGTCGCCGGCCGTGACCCCAGCGAGATCGCCCTCACCTACGACGACGGCCCCAACCCCGCCGCCACCGAACGCCTGCTCGAAGTCCTTGCCCGCCACGAAGTTCGCGCAACATTCTTCCTCCTCGGCGGATTCGTCCGTCAGCGCCCGGACCTTGCCCGCGCCATCGCCGCCGCCGGGCACCTCATCGGCAACCACACCATGACGCACCCCTGGCTCGCCTGGCAGTCAGCCGCGCGCATCCGCGAAGAACTGGCCGGGTGCAACGCCGCGCTCGAAGATGCCATCGGCGCACCCGTTCGCTACTTCCGCCCGCCCCACGGAGCGCGCCGTCCCTACGTCCTCCGCACCGCCCGCGAGCTTGGCCTCACCACGATCCAGTGGAACGTCACCTGCTTTGACTGGAGCGCGCCGCCGCCCGACACCATCCTGCGCCATGCCGTACAAGGCATTACCCGCAACCGCCAACGCCACCGCGCCTCGAACGTGCTCCTTCACGACGGAGGCCAGCACGGCCTCGGCCAACCCCGCATGAACACCGTCGAAGCCACTGACCAGCTCATCGCCCAGTACAAACAAACAGGAGCAAGGTTCGTCACCGTCGACACCTGGGCCTGAGCGCAAACAACTTCCTCACCAAAATGCCCGAGTGGAAAGGATACTCTCCAACCGCCGGCCTGTTCGCATTTCCATCCATAGCGAGACAGAGGAATCCGCTGTTGCCTCTTATCACTTGAACGCCCTGCGAGCAGCTTCCAGCGTCATCTCAACCTCAGCGTCGCCATGCTCGGTCGAAACAAACGCTGCCTCGAACTGGCTGGGCGGTAGCCACACTCCGGCTTCGAGCATGGCGCGATGAAACCGCCCGAACGCTGCCGTGTCGGACTTCGCCGCGTCTGCGAAATCTTCCACCCGCCCGTTCGCAAAGAACCACGTCAACATCGACCCCACGCGGTTGGTCGTCATCGTGACACCAGCTTCCCGTGCAATCGCGGCAACGCCATCGGCAATCGCCGCCGCCGTCCGTTCAAGCTGGGGATAAATCTCCCCTTCACGCGCAATCAGCTCGCGCAGCGTAGCGATGCCCGCCGCCATGGCCAGCGGGTTCCCACTCAGCGTGCCTGCCTGATACACCGGCCCCAGCGGAGCCAGCTTGTCCATCACGTCCGCGCGCCCGCCGAAGGCCGCGCATGGCAGCCCGCCGCCGATGATCTTGCCCAGCGTCGTCAGGTCCGGTTTGATGCCGTAAAGCTGCTGCGCTCCGCCAAGCGACACACGAAACCCGGTCATCACCTCGTCCAGAATCAGCAGCGCGCCATGCTCCGCCGTCAGCGTCCGGAGTCCCTCCAGATACCCCGCCTTCGGCGCAATCGTGCCTGCGTTGCCGACCACCGGCTCGATGATGACGCACGCAATCTCCTTTGGGCGCGCCGCGAACACCGCGCGCACTGCCTCCAGATCGTTGAACGGCAATGCGATCGTATGCATCGCCGTCTCCTCCGGCACACCGGACGAGCCGGGAATCCCCAGCGTCGCCACGCCGCTGCCCGCCTTCACCAGCATCGCGTCCGAGTGCCCGTGGTAGCAGCCCTCGAACTTGATGACGAACTTCCGCCCGGTAAATCCCCGCGCCAGCCGCACTGCCGTCATGCACGCTTCAGTCCCCGAGCTGACGAAGCGCAGCTTCTCGATGGAAGGAAAGCAGTGCTGGACCAGCTCGGCGAGGTCGGCCTCAGCGATGGTCGAAGCACCAAAGCTCGCGCCGCGTACGGCGGCATGCTGGATGGCCTGCACCACCGGAGGAAACGCATGGCCCAGAATCATCGGCCCCCACGAGCCGAAGAAGTCCAGATAGCGGTTGCCGTCGGCGTCGAACAGGTACGCTCCCTCGGCACGGGCCACAAACGGAGGGTCGCCCCCGACGGCGCGGAAGGCACGAACCGGCGAGTCAACGCCTCCCGGCAGAAGTTGTTCGGCACGAAGTTGTAACTGGCGGGAGCGGGTGAGGTTCAGAGGCATCCTGTCCAGTATAGAAGTCTGCGGAGCGCAGGCGGCGACGGCCTCATGCAACCTGTTTTGGCCCTGCAAAAGACGCTGTTTCACAGCATTTCACAGGTCGTCCAGCCACATCCTGCTAGACTTAAATTCTTCACTAGCGATTACCCATGGAGCACGACTTTGCCGGATGAGACCTCCCCCATGCCCGAATCAACCCCCACGCACGGCTCGCCGCTCGGCGCCGCAGTCGAGCGCGAGAAGGCTGCCAGCCTCAGAAGCTCCGCAAAAAAAGCGGCAACAAAGAAGCCCATCAGCTACGCCGACGCAGGAGTGGACATCTCCTCAGGCGACCGCAGCAAGCAGCGCATCAAGATGCTTGCCCGCAAGACCTTCAACAAGCACGTGCTCTCGGAGATCGGCGGCTTCGGCGGCCTCTTCTCGCTCGACCTTGAAAAGTTCCCCAATCCGGTCCTGGTCTCCTCGGCCGATGGCGTAGGCACCAAGCTCAAGGTCGCCTTCGAGCTGGGCATCCACCACACCGTCGGCCAGGACCTCGTCAACCACTGCGTCAACGACATCGCCGTGCAGGGCGCAACGCCGCTCTTCTTCCTCGACTACCTCGCCACCGGCAAGCTCGACAACGAGATCATCGAGACCGTCGTACAAGGACTGAGCGAAGCCTGCCGCGCCAACGGCTGCGCGCTCATCGGCGGCGAGACTGCCCAGATGCCCGGCTTCTACGCCGACGGCGAGTACGATCTCGCCGGCACCATCGTCGGCGCGGTCAGCCGCGACCGCATCATCACCGGCAGCACCATCCAGAACGGCGACGTGCTCATCGGCCTGCCCTCAAACGGCCTGCACACCAACGGCTACTCGCTGGCGCGCAAGCTGCTCTTTGAAGAGGCGAAGTACGGTCCCGAACAGTACGTCAACGAGCTGAAGGACAAGACCGGCGCGGCGCTCATGCGCACGCACCGAAGCTACCTCGCCATTATCAAAAAGCTCACCAACGCCGAGGTCGTCAGCGGCATGGCCCACATCACCGGCGGAGGCATCACCGACAACCTCCCGCGCATCATCCCCAAGGGCCTGGGCGCGGTCGTCGATCTCGCCTCCTGGCAGGTGCCGCCGCTGTTCGAGCACCTCCAGCAGCTCGGCAATGTCGCCCAGGACGAGATGCTCCGCACCTTCAACATGGGCATCGGCCTCATCGTCGTCGTCCCGGCTGAGAAGGTGAAGAAAGCAAAGGCTGTGCTGAACCGCGCCAACGAACGCCACCATATCATCGGACGCGTCGTGCGCGGCGAACACAGGGTCAGCTACAACTAGCACAAAGGAAACTCTCCGATGAAACGCCTCGGCATCCTCCTCTCCGGACGCGGCTCGAACTTTCTGGCCATCGCCCGGGCGATCCGCGAGCAGCATCTTCTCGGGGCGAAGATCGCCGTCGTGCTCTCGAACGTCGAGGACGCGCCGGGCCTGGCCTCGGCACGCGAACTGGGCCTGCCTGCCTTCGCCATCCCCTCGGCCGGTCGCAAGCGCGCCGACCATGACGCCGAAATGCTCGCCCGCCTGCACCAGCACAAGGTTGACCTCATCTGTCTGGCGGGCTACATGCGCATCATCACGCCAGAGTTCGTCCGCGCCTTCCCCAACCGCATCCTCAACATCCATCCGTCACTCCTGCCCGCGTTCCCCGGCCTTGACGCCCAGCGACAGGCGCTCGAATACGGCGCCAAAGTCTCCGGCTGCACCGTCCACTTTGTCGATCAAGAGGTGGATCACGGCATCATCATCCTGCAAAAGACCGTCGAGGTGAAGGAAGACGACACGGTCGAAACGCTCTCGGCACGCATCCTCGAGCACGAGCACGTTGCGTACTCTGAGGCGCTCGCCCGCGTCCTTAGCGGCGAGTACATCGTCCAGGGACGCCGTTACGTCCACCGCGACGCGGCGAGGCCTTCCCGAGCCACAGCTCGCTGATCCTCTTCAATCTGGCACTCAGGATGCCAACCTAAGTCTGCTGACCCAACTGTCCCTGCTGGTCCTTCGCGTCGCCCAGCGTGACCTTGACCTGCATTCGGCGCTGGCCCCGGAAGATGGTCAGCGTCACCACATCGCCTGCGCGATGAGCGTTCAGCGCGGCGGAAAGGTCCTGCGGGTTGGTGATGTCTTGCCCATCGAAGCCGACGATCAGGTCGCCGCCCAGCATCACTGGAATGTTGCCCTGATATGCACGCTGCGTGCCGCCATGCAGACCTGCCTTCTCCGCTGCTCCGCCGGGCAGCACGCGCTCAATCAGCAGGCCGTAGTCGGCGGGCAGGCCAATCTGCTCGGCAATGTCCGGGCCGATCGCCAGCGTCTGAATGTCCAGCGAAGGTCGCCGCACATAGCCGTACTTCGCAAAGTCGTCGAGCACGGCCTTGGCCGTGTTGATGGGAATCGCAAACCCGATGCCTGAACTTTGGTCCGCGCCATTGTTGGCAATCAGCGTTGTAATGCCGATGACCTCGCCCCGCGAGTTCAACAGCGGCCCGCCCGAGTTCCCCGGATTGATCGCCGCATCGGTCTGGATGGCGTCCTCAATCGGGTTGCCCTGCGGCCCGCGAATCGACCGAATCGCCGAGATGATGCCGCGTGTCATTGTGCCCGAGAGGCCGAACGGATTGCCGATGGCATACACCCGCTGCCCTACGATCAGACCCTGCGAATTGGAAAGCGTCGCCGGCACAAGATTCGGCGCCGTAATCTTCAGCAGCGCAAGGTCGTGGTTCTTGTCCACCGCCATCACCTGCGCCTTGTACGTGTTCTTGTTCGAGAGCTTCACCTCAACGCGCTGCGAATTGTTCAGCAAAACGTGGGCGTTGGTCAGGATGAGCCCGTCCTTATTCAGAATGAACCCCGACCCCTGCCCCTGTTGCGGAACCGGTCCATAAAAGAAGTCGAACGCCACCGCCGTCGAGGTGATATTCACGACCGAGGGCAACGCCTTCTTGTAGACCGCGATGTTCTGCTGCTCCTCGACGTCATAGGCCGGGGCGGCGCTGGCCTCGGTCAACTCGAACGAGTGTAGTGGGCCCGTCACCGCCGTATTCACTGCTGTCGGCTGCGGGCTATCGGGCGCGATGACGCGATGCAACCACGACCCGCCGGGCGACGTCCGCCCCACGTGCGTCGTTACATAGTAAAAGCCGCACAGAATCACCAGCACCAGCAACACAGGACGCAGTTTCATCGCATTCAACCTGATTTCTTAGCAAATCGCAGGCCAGGCCCGCCGTGTCTAAATTGTATCCAGTTAGCAGGAAACTCGGCCTGGAAAGGTGGTTGCCGTTGGGTGGGACAACGGGCGCCGATTTGTCATTCTGATCGCAGCAGCCTGCCCTGAGCGAAGTCGAATGGGAAGAATCTCTGTATTTTGCGGACAGCCACATGGGCTTATGCTTCAGCCTCATCTCTGAAGAGACCGAAGGCAGAGCCCCATTCTCTCAATGCGGCTTTCTTTCTTTCGACATGTACTGAAGAACAGGCCAGAGTTCGTCGACCTGGCGCTCCAACTCAGCCACGGAGCCTTCATTGACCAGGACAAAATCGCTCTTCGCAATCTTTTCCTTCTCTGACATCTGATGTTTTATCCGGTTCTGCGCATCCGCTCTGAGCTTGTCTCGGAGCGTCCCGGACGCTGTACCTATATACCGCTCGATCCGCGTCTCTTCCGAGGCTGTAACGAGCACGATGCAGTCGAACCGGCTGCGCCAGCCTTGATCGCCACCGTGCTTTGTCTCGAAGATCAGCGCCGACTCGACCACCACCACTGCGAACGGGTCTTCAGCGAAGATCTTTTCAGCAAGCTCAGCCTGTCGTGCGATCACCGCAGGATGGACGATGGAATTCAGCTCCTCGACCCGTCCGCTGTCAAACGCAATCCGCGCAAGGAGACCACGATCCAGCTTGCCGTCGGGCTGGACAACCTGCTGTCCGAAGTGTGAGACGATCGCGTCGTAAACGGCCTCACC
Source organism: Edaphobacter sp. (assembly GCF_035763405.1). Taxonomy (NCBI): domain Bacteria; kingdom Pseudomonadati; phylum Acidobacteriota; class Terriglobia; order Terriglobales; family Acidobacteriaceae; genus Edaphobacter; species Edaphobacter sp. Next base: position 12,572 of record NZ_DASUBE010000122.1, on the reverse strand, counting down.
CGGACTCATCATCAAGAGCCCGAGCACGTCCGCCTTGATGACGTGTGCTCCATGTATCTTGAAGCGGTCGGCAGCGGTCGACTTCCCGCTGCCCAGCCCACCGGTCAGGCCAACGCGCAGCATCCGGGCTAGCTCTTCCCCGCGGCGAGTCCGCGCCGCAGCTTCGCAGCCGTCACGGTGTTCTGCATCAGCATGGCAATCGTCAGCGCGCCCACGCCGCCGGGCACCGGGGTATACGCGCCCGAGACCGCGAACGCCGCCGGATGAATATCGCCCACCACCACCGACCCGCGCTTGGCAAACGTCGCCGCACGTGCCGTGTCGTTGGGAAAGAAGCGTCCCACCTCAGCTACGTCCGTAATGCGATTGATGCCGACGTCGATCAGCGTAGCTCCCGGCTTCACCATTTCGCGCGTCACGAAGCCCGGCCTGCCAATCGCCGCCACCAGCAGGTCTGCCCCGCGCGTCACTGCGGCCAGGTCGCGCGTCTTGCTGTGGCACACCGTCACCGTGGCCGAAGCATTCAGCAGCATCATCGCCGCCGGCTTGCCTACAATGTCCGACCGCCCGACGACCACCGCATTTTGTCCGGAGACGGGCAGCTTACTCCGCCTCAAAATCTCCATAATCCCCGCCGGCGTACACGGCGCAAGTCCCGGCTGCCCGCTCTGCAACCGCCCTACATTCACCGGATGAAATCCATCCACGTCCTTGTCGGGCGAGACGGCCTCCAGCAGCCGCTTCGTATCCACATGCTTCGGCAGCGGCAGTTGAATCAGGATGCCATCGATGTCCTCGCGCGCATTCAACTCGGCAACAATCTTCAGCATCTCATCGGTCGTCACCGACTCTGGCGGCGTCAGCATCTCGCTATATATCCCCAGTTCGCCGCAGGTCTTCACCTTGCTGCGCACGTAGATCTCCGAGGCAGGCACATGGCCTACCAGAATCACCGCCAGTCCGGGTGTAGTTCCTTTCGCCCGAAGCTGCTGCACCTCCGCCGCGACTTCGGCTTTAATCTGCCCTGCAATCGCAACGCCATCTAAAACCAGAGGAGTATTATTCATTGTTTCCATGGTATCGTGCCGAGTCTCATCGAGTCTGCTCCGGACCGGTCTCACCACCCTGCCAGCCTCCGGCTGAACTTCTCTTGTCATCTCCTCGTAAAGAATTTGTAACTTCCTCAATCCGCTCCCACCGCCGGAGCGTCTAAGATGAGAAGCCGCCGGGAGAGGGTCGAGAGAACGATATGACGCACACAAAGAAAATTCAGGTCGAACAGTTCCCCGAAGCCGATCTCGCCGGTCTGCGCGAAGAGCTGATGAAGGCCGGCCTCGACTCCTGGCAGGCCGCCGAGCTGATTCAGGGCTTTCTGGCCGCGCACGGATATGGCGTCTCCACCCAGGAGGCACGCATCGCCGCCTCGCACATGGAGTCCATCGGCTGTTCGCTCAAATGCCTCCAGGCCGAACTCGAAAAGCTCGCCCATGTCATGTAGTGCTTCGTCCGTTGCCGTGCAGTGCCGTTCCCTCAGTGCATAATTAACACATGCCGTCACTGTGGACCCCCTCCAACTGGCCTCAGCGCCTTGCTGAGCTGCAAGCCCCCACCGGCGATCTCAAGGAAGTTCCTCTCCGCCGCGATGTCCGTTCGCTTGGTATCCTGCTGGGCAACGTCCTGCGCGAGCAGTGCGGAGAGGCGCTCTACGAAGCCGTTGAGGCGCTGCGCCGCACCGCCATCGCCCGCCGCGAGGCCGACGGCAACGACCCTAAAGCCGCCGCCGAATATCTTGAGCAGGCGCTCGCCCGTGTCCACACGCTCGATCTGCCCTCCGCCTACCGGCTCGCCCGCGCCTTCGGTTTCTACTTCGAGCTGATCAACCTCGCCGAGACCAACCACCGCAAGCGCCGCCGTCTCTCCAGCCAGCTAGACCCCGACGCCTGCCCGCAGCGCGGCGACCTGCGCGGCACGCTCCGCCGCCTGCGCGAGTCCGGCGCCACCGCCGCCGAAGCCTATGAGCTGCTCCGCCGCATCTGCATCACGCCTGTCTTCACCGCGCATCCCACCGAGGTCGCCCGCCGCAGCGTCATGTTCAAACGCCGCCGCATCTCCGACCTGCTTGAACAGCTCGACCGCATCCCCGTTCCCGAGGCCCATCTCGAATCGCTCCAGCGAGACCTCACCGCCGAGATCACCGCGCTCTGGCAGACCGACGACGTCCGCAGCGCCCGCCCCACCGTGCGCGACGAGATCCGCATGGCGCTCGACTACTACGAGTCCTCGCTCTTCGACACCCTGCCCGTCCTCTACAACGAAATTGCCGCGGCCCTCACCGCCGAATATCCCAAGGCACCTCTCGACAAGAAAGACGATGTCATTCTGACCCTGAGTGAAACGAAGGAGAAGAGTCCCCGCATTTTGTCTGAAGCGCCGCTAACTCCTCAGGAAAAATCGGAGCCGGTCCCGCCCTCCATCTGCACCCTTCCCCGCGTCATCAGCTTCGGCTCGTGGATCGGCGGCGACCGCGACGGCAACCCCTTCGTCACCTCCACGGTCACGCGCGACGCGCTTGCCATGGCGCACAATCTGCTGCTCAGCCACTACCGCCGCCGCCTGCAAAACATCTTCGAGCAGCTAGCCAGCTCCACCCAGCAGGTGCCCGTCTCGGCCGAAGTCCACGCGCTTCTCCAGAGCTACCTCACGCAGCTCCGCACCGCCGGACAGACCGCGCTTGAGGAACGTTTCCACTTCGAGTATCTCCGCCTGCTGATCGCCTGCATCATGATGCGCCTCGGCTCGACGCCGCAGTCCAGCATCCCGCTGCCCGCCGCGCCCGCGCTCAAACCCTACACCCGCGCGGCTGATCTCATCTCCGACATCAACGCCATCCGCACCAGCCTCATCGAAAACCACGGTCCGCGTCTCGCGCAGATGCTCATCGACCCGCTGCTCATCGAGGTCCGCACCTACGGCCTGCACCTCCAGACACTCGACATCCGCCAGCACGCCCGCTTCCACACCGCCGCCCTCGCCGAGATCACCGGCCTCTCTCCTGATAAGGTGGGTTCACAGGGAGAGAACAAGCTCCACCTGCCTGCCGCGCTCACGCCGCAAACCGCCGAAGTCCTCGAAACCTTCCGCTCGATCGCCGAACTCAAGAAGACCTATGCATCCGAGGCCATCCGTCTCTATGTCATCAGCGGAGCCACCAACGCCGAAGACGTGCTCAACGTCATCCGTCTCGCCCGCCTTGGCGGCGTCATGGTCGAAGCAAGCGGCGAAGACCCCGGACTCCAGCCCGTCCCCCTCTTCGAGTCCATCGAAGACCTCCAGAACGCCGCCTCTGTTATGCGCCAGCTCTGGACCAGCGAAGCCTACAAGCCGCTGCTCGAATCCTGGGGTCATCAGCAGGAGGTCATGCTCGGCTACTCCGACTCGAACAAAGACGGCGGCATGATCTCGAGCACGTGGGAGATCTACAAGGCCCACCGCGCGCTCCACGAAGTTGCCCACGAGTGCGGAGTTCACCTGCGTCTCTTCCACGGACGCGGCGGCACCGTCGGACGCGGCGGCGGCCCCACCCACCGCGCCATCTTCGCCCAGCCCATCGACAGCTTCACAGGCGAGTTGCGCATCACCGAGCAGGGCGAGGTCCTCAACTGGAAGTACTCCGATGTTGTGCTCGCCGAGCGCAATCTCGAACTGATGATTGCGGCCTCACTCGACGCCATAGCCCGCCCCGACGCAAAAATTCAGCACACCCAGAATCAAACCGACAATCCGGGTGCCCCATCTTCGCGTCCGCAGGACGCTAAGGTGGGAGATGCGCCACAGAACTACACTCCGCGTCTCACCGGCGAAATTCTCCCCTCATGGGAAGCCGCACTCGACCAGCTCGCCGCCACCTCCTACGCCTTCTACCGCAAACACATCATCGACAACCCGGACACCTTCACCTACTTCGAGCAGTCCACGCCCGTTGCCGAACTGGAGCACGCGCGCCTCGGCTCGCGCCCCGCCAAACGCGGCGGCAAAAAGTCGATGGCCGACCTCCGCGCCATCCCCTGGGTCTTCGGCTGGATGCAATCTCGCCAGCTCGTCCCCGCCTACTTCGGTGTCGGACACGCCTTCGAGCAGTTCATCCGGCAGGACTCCGGGAACCTTTCGCTGCTTCAGACCATGGCCCGCAACTTCCCGCTCTTCCTCGACATCATCCGCAACGTCGAGATGGCGCTCGCCAAGGCCGACTTCGGCATCGCCCGCCTCTACGCCTCGCTCGTCGAAGACGAAGCCTTGCGCGACCGCGTCTTCCACGCGCTCGAGGACGAGTTCAACCTCACGCACCGTATGCTGCTCGCCATCACCGGCCAGAGCCGCCTGCTCGAGACCAACCCGGTCCTCGAGCGTTCCATCCGCCTGCGCAATCCCTATGTCGATCCCATGTCGCTCATCCAGGTCGAACTCGTCCGCCGCAAACGCCAGGCCGCCGCGAAGGGCGAGCCCGACTCACCCGAGCTGAACCGCGCCATCTCCGCCACCATCAACGGCATCAGCGCAGGACTGCGCAACACCGGTTGAGACTCCTTTGCATTTCCATTCCGCAGCGCAGCGGAAGAACCTGCTATTCACGGGACTCTGGTGCCGCACTGATCTCTACGACAACGCTACACCACGGCTGCATGATCGCTGTCGATCGCGGATTTCTTGTAGCTGGAGCACTTCCAAAGTTGTCATCCTGAGCGAAGGCGGCGTATTTTGCCGCCGGAGTCGAAGGACCTGCGGTTTTCAGCAGCTAATACCCCAGCCCGCCAATGTAGACCCCAAACGGCGCCAGCGTCATCGAATCCAGCGTCAGCGGCCCCATACCGCCATCCGAGCGCAGCATCGTCCGCAGAAAATTCCCCCGCATGTGCAGCTTCTTAATGTCGTCCGTCAGCGACAGGTGCACCGTCTGCGCCGAGAGATTGCAGATCACCACCACCGGCGGGTTTTTATACGTGGGAGCCTGCGGCTTGCGCACCCACACCAGCACATTCTGGTCGTCGTGATCGAGCACAATGGTGGTGGGCCCAGTGCTGATCGTCGCATTGCTGCGATGCAGCGCAATCAGCCTGCGATACCAGCCGAGCAGCGAATCCGGGTCAGCCTCCTGCCCGGCCACCGACGCAGGATCAGGAGGCGCGGGATGCAACGAACGCCTCGTGCCCGGCGGGGTTTCAACAGGGGCAGAGCCCCACTTCATCTCCGGGGCCGCAGCCGAATCGCCCGACGCCAGCCCAATCTCCTGCCCGTAATAGATCAGTGCTGAGCCGCGATTAGCAAACAGCAGCGTTGCGGCAATCTTGGCAATGTCGCTGTCGTGCGCCCCATCGCCCAGCCGTGTGATGCTGCGCAGCTCGCCCGGCGCATCAGTGGCGACAAGCAGGTTCTGCGCCGGCACCATCGCCTCAAGCTCAGGACGAATCGCCGCCGCCGTCAGTTGCTTCACCTTGCCCAGTCTTGCGTCAAGCAGAAGCTGCGGCCCGTCGCCTGTCGTCGCCGCAGCAGGGTCCAGATCGCCAATGACAACGCGCTGGCCTTTATACGCGCCCGCAATCTTACGCAGACTCGCCGCCTGCTCCGTGCCGTTCACGTGAAATCCCGCCACGCCCTGGTTGAGCCAGTACCGTGCAATGCTCGTCAGGTCGATCGCGGCAGGCAGCGTGCCCAGATCAATCAGCACCCGCATATTGCGGTCGCTCGCCTGATGTATCAGCTCCTCAAGATCATCCAGCGTACCGATAGCCGGGTCAATGTCCTGCGGATGGCCCGCGTCCACCTGAATGCGCGTCAGCAGCACAACATCGGTTCCCAGTGAATGAATGTAGTCGAGATGCTGCGTCACTCCGGTGAGGCCGCCGAAGCCGTGCGGATCGATCTCATACACCGAGGCGTCCTTCCACCAGACAGGAGACGCCGTACCAAACCCCGCCCACCCCGGCCGCGCCAGAGCCTGCGAGTAGGCAAGCGATGCAAGCATGAAGGCGAGCGAGATCGCAGCGAGAAACTTCAACCGGGCCATAAACATCCTGCAACGATGCTACCGCGAGCCTTTTGCAGAACGCCAGCGCACATCATCTCAACCGCAGGCATCGCCCATTGCCACACCCCCTGCTCACGTCATCTCGACCGGAGGCGGCGCTTTTGCCGCCGCAGTGGAGAGACCCCTGTATTTCGCCTTTCGCAATCTCACCCAATCTCAAACGTCACGCCCTGCGCCAGCGGCAGCTCCGAACCGTAGTTGATCGTATTCGTCGCCCGCCGCATATACTGCTTCCACGCATCGGAGCCGGACTCGCGCCCGCCACCCGTCTCCTTCTCGCCGCCGAACGCCCCGCCAATCTCCGCGCCCGACGTGCCGATATTCACATTCGCAATGCCGCAGTCCGAGCCCGTAGCCGAAAGAAACTGCTCTGCCTCCCGCAAATCCATCGTAAAGATGGCTGACGAGAGCCCCTGCGGCACCTCATTGTGCAGTCGCAGCGCGTCGCCAAAATTTTTGTATCGCAGCACATACAGAATCGGTGCAAAGGTCTCATGTTTTACCGTATCGGTCTGCGTAGGAATCTCGACCAGCGCCGGCCGCACATAGAACGCCTGATCCCCACGCTCCACGCGCTCGCCGCCCGTAATCGTCGCGCCCGCGCCCTTCGCGTCAGCCAGAGCCTTTTGCATGGCCGTGTATGCGCGCTCGTCGATGAGCGGACCAACCAGCGTGCCCGCGTCGCGCGGGTCGCCCACCACCACCGAGCCGTACACCTTCTTCAGTTGCCCAACCAGCTTGTCGTAAACGTCTTCGTGCACAATCAACCGTCGCATCGTCGTGCATCGCTGCCCCGCCGTGCCCATCGCCGAAAACGCAACCGCGCGCAGTGTCAGGTCAAGATCGGCCGTCGGCCCAACGATGGCCGCGTTGTTGCCGCCCAGCTCCAGAATGGCGCGTGCAAAGCGCGCCGCCAACCGTGGCCCCACCGCTCGTCCCATCACAGTCGATCCGGTAGCCGAAACCAGTGGCACCAGCGGCGAATCCACCAGCAACCGCCCCACCTCCGCGTCGCCAATCATCAGCGTCGAAAGCCCGCGAGGCACGCCGCCGAACTTCTTCGCCGCGCGCTCAAAGATGGCCTGCGCCGCCAACGCCGTCAGCGGCGTCTTCTCTGAAGGCTTCCACACGACCGAGTTGCCCGCCACCAGCGCCAGCGCCGCATTCCAGCTCCACACCGCCACCGGAAAGTTGAACGCCGAGATGATCCCGACCACGCCCAGCGGATGCCATGTCTCCATCATCCGATGTTTCGCGCGCTCCGACGGCACCGTCAGCCCCGCAAGCTGGCGCGAAAGTCCCGTCGCAAACGCGCAGATGTCGATCATCTCCTGCACCTCGCCCGTGCCTTCGGAGAGGATCTTTCCCGTCTCAATCGTCACCAGCCGGCCCAACGTCTCGCGTTCGGCGCGCAGTTCTTCGCCCAGCAGACGCACCAGCTCGCCGCGCTTCGGCGCCGGCACATTGCGCCACTCCAGAAAAGCGTTGTGCGCCTGTGCGATGCCCGCTTGTGCCGACTCCGGCGTCATCTTCGGCACCCGTGCAATCACTTCGCCGGTCAACGGCGTGTGTACTGTCAGGTCGCCGCCCGCCGGCAGCGTCACGCCCAGCCGCGAGAGAAGATCGAGTGTTTCCTGTGCAATCGTCATAAAGTTTCCTGAAGTGTGAAAAAGTCTTTGATGAGCGCGATGCCAAGCATACTCAAAGCCCGAGTCCTTCGGCTAGCCGTCTCCGAGCAGCACACCCGTCCGATGCAGCATTCGCAACGTGGGCTCGATGCCTTCCGCAAGATTCGCATCCGAAAGATCCAGCCTCTTCTCGCGGAGCGCCGCCAGCAACTCCGCGCGGTCTCTCGTTCCATCCAGCAGCAGCACAAACTCACGCACCAGCGGATCGTTCAGCAGCAGCGCCGCATGAAGCAGCGTCGTCGCATGGTCCTCGGCCACGGCCTCTTGTCTCAAGACCGCGCTCGCTCTCGGCCGCTCGCTAATGCTGCCGCCAACCGGCGCCTGCCACACATGCAGCTCCACCATCCGCGCCACCACTAGTTGCAGCAACAGCTTGAAAAATTCTCCGTCTGCCTCGACCCCGCTAGCGCCCAGCGTCTCCATCAGCTCCGCGAACGGCACCGAGCGCGGCCACGCCTCAATCAGCGTCTCCATCAGCAGTACCGTATTCCGGTGCCTGCTCTCCATACGAATTCCACCCGGCAGCGTGAACACGCGGAGCACGTCGCCCTCGCCGTCAGAAGCAGCAGCCTGCGAAGCCAGCCGCATCCGCGTCAGAGCCTCCACGCACATCTCTCCGCTCACCTCGCGCTCCCGATGACACAGCAGCGTCTCGCGGTACATCCGCATCCGAGCGAAGTCGTAGACCTGCTCCTCGGCAATCCGGTCGCCTGCCGTCATCTCCTCGGCCTTGTCCACGATCCGGCGCTGAAAGCACGGATCGTTCGGCGGAGGCAGCACCGACTCGCTCACATACTGCAACCCGTTCTTCCTCGCATGGTCCGCAAACTCGGTGAACGACACCGGCCGCCCCGCACCGGCAAGCTCATCGTGAAAGACCACACGCGGATCCCGCTGCTCCATCCGCTTCAACTCATGCTCCACGACGGCCCGAAAAGGATCGCCCTCCGCCCGCGCCTCCACCATCAGCCGCAGAAATCCGAGCGCCTCCGCCACCTTCTGCGCCGGGTCCTCAATCCTGTCCGCTTGCGCAAACATCATCTCTCTCACCATGTTCCGCACATGGCCGCCAGGCAGCGTGTTGTAGCTCACAAACGCCAGTCCATTGGGAGCCAGGTGCTCACGGCAAATCGCCAGCAGCCTGTCCCGCGCCGCCTCCGGCACCCACGCATACAGCCCATTCGCAATCACGTAGTCGAACTGCCCCAGCCCGCGCACATCCATCAGGTCAGCCTGAAACAGCCGGATGTTCGCAAGCCCAAGCTCGCCAATGCGTCGCTGCCCGCGCGCCACCGGCAACTCCGCCAGGTCAAAGCCCACAAACTCCCCGCCCGGAATCGCATACGCCATCGGAATCAGGTTTGCGCCATCGCCGCACCCAATCTCCAACACCCGGCAGTGCTCCACCGCCGCAGGCTCCAGCCCATGCAGCAGCCCCATCACGGCCATCCGGTCAGGATGCGTATCCGGATACGCATGTCCGGGATAAGCCACTGCATCATACGGGTCCCGCTCAGTCGGCATCCACCCTCCTCATCTCCAAAGCAGCCCCCACCTTATGTTGTCATTCCCGAAGGGAATCTGCGTTTCGCATCGCCCGCGCCGGCCACGCCTGGGGGAGTCTTCGTGGACTTAATCAGACCCTCCCTGGTGTCCTGAGTCTGAAGTTCGCAACATCAATAAAATTGTCATCCTGAGCGCAGCAAGCCGCGCTTTTTGCGGTTTGCGGAGTCGAAGGACCTGCGGTTGCCTTTCGCAAAGGATGCCACGAACTTCAGACTCATCACACGATCAGGCCGGGCCACGCCCACACCTCACAACCTGTTCAGCTTCTCCTCCACCTCTGGCCCCAGCTTCTCCTGCGCATCCGCGTCCATCCTCTTCACCGCATCCATCGCACGAACATACGCAGCGCGTGCCTGATCTTTTTGTCCCGCTGCAGCCAGAGCATTGCCCAGCACCATCTCCGGATAAAACTCATCGGGAGCGATCGCCGCCGCCTGTTGCGCCTGTGCCAGCGCCCCTGCAACGTCGTTCTTTCTGAGCAGTGTCTGCGCCTCGGCCACATAGCTCATCGCCGAAGCCAGCGGCACGTGGAACGTACCCTCGTACACCTCGACCCCGTCCTGAATGGAAGCCACCGGCTTCAGGCGCTCGAAGTCGCGGTACGGATTCAGCCCATCCGAGCCGAACTCAAATCCGGTCAGCGATCCCGCGCTGATGAATACCGGCCCGGTAATCGTCGCCGGCACCGGACGCGGTGTCTTCGTGAAATACGTATCCGGCGTCGGCAGTGCCTTGCACGGAATGCCGTAGTCGGAAGGCTGGAGGAACGGGTCCACAAAATAAGCAAACCAGCAATCCGTGATGTGGTGTTCATCGGTGTACTTCTTCACTGCAAGCAACTGCTGGCCCCAGTCCGTATTCGAGTCGGTCAGGTAGTGATACGTCTGGGAAGGCCCGCCCCAAAGCTCATTCGAGTAAGCAATATAGTTCGGATACGTCTTCATCGAAGACGCCACATGGCATACCAGCAGCACACCAACCACCCACGCCCAGCCACGACTCCATCCCGCCTTCCGCGACTCAATCCACGCCCAGCTTCCGCCTGCTGCAAACACAAACAGAAACACATACACCGGCAGAATGTGTCGCGCGCCGATGTTCAGGCTCGACCCCATCGCCACCCAGAAGTAGATCCCCGCGGGCGCCAGCAGAAACAGAATCTCGCGCCACTGTTTCCACCGTCCGGCGAAGATCGCGGCAAAACCCAGCAACAGCAGCGCCAGAAATCCCAGCGTCGACTTAATCGTCAGCACAGCGGGGAAATAAAACCACACGCCATGCTCATACACCTTGCCGAAGATGAACGAAGGCATCCCGTTCGCCATCGACCGCACATCAGCCAGCCCATACAGATACGACTCCGGCAGCAGATGGAAGCGCGCCGCGAGCATGATGCCCTTCGCCTCCACCGGCTTCAGCGGGTGCACATACTCAGCCAGCGTCGGACTCAGAGCCAACCCCGCAGGCCGCGCCGCATAACGAAATCCGTAGAAGCTCCACAGCACCACCAGCGCAATCGCCGAGATCACTGCCAGCGACCCCACCATTCGCAACGCGCGCCGCCTGCGCTCTTCGCCGTTCAGCCGAAACGCCACCTCGCACGCCGCCAGCGCCACCAGCATCGGCAGCAGCAAGATAGCTGAGTGCTTCGCCGAAAGCGCCAGCCCCGCCGCCAACCCAGCCACAGCAAGCCGCCCCGCCGACCCAGCCTTGCAGTAGCGGTAAAACGCATACACCGCCGCCAGGAAGAAGCACGAGACTCCCGTGTCGGTGACAACAAACGCGCCATGCGCCAGAATATTCGGGCTGAAGGTCACAAGCGTCAGCGCCAAAAAACCCGCGCCCATGCCGAACATCTCCTGCGCTGCCAGAAACACCAGCAGCGCCATCAGCAGCGCCACCGGCACCACCGCCATGCGCACGCGAAACGTCAGCGTCTCCGGGCTGTAGGCTGGCGTGTTGCCAAACAGCAGCGCGCGCCCATCCATATACGACTCATCTTTAAAAAACCGATGCTGCATCACCGGCTGCTTCAGCGGCAGCCCCAGCAGCGGCAGCGTCGCCAGCGACTTCATCAGCGGAGGATGCTCCGGGTTCAACCCAAAATCATGCGTCTTCCACGACATGTATCCCGCAAAAATATGGTCGCCCTCATCCCACGAGAGCGACTCCCCATGCACCGTGAACGCAAGCTGCAGACCGAACACCAGCAGCAGCACGCAGACACCAGCCGTAACCAGCCCTCGCCGTAGCCCAAGTTGCCTCGGCGCAATCGTAGGAGCACTCAGTAATGTATCCATGCAGGCTCCATCCTAACCTGCACCGAAACCATCCCGCTACATCTCCGCCCAGCGCCTCAGCAGGTTGTGATACACCCCCGTCAACTGCACGCCCGCAGGATTCCCCGGCACATCCACCGCCAGCCGCTGAATCGCCATATCCAGGTCGTAGAGCAGCGTGCGGTCCGCGTCCGACCGAATCATGCTTTGCACCCAGAAGAACGAAGCCACCCTCGCCCCGCGCGTCACCGGAGCCACGCGATGCAGGCTCGTCGCCGGATACAGCACCATGTGCCCCGACGGCAGCTTCACCGAGTGCGCGCCGTAGCTGTCTTCGACATAAAGCTCGCCGCCCTCATACTCCTCCGGAGCCGACAAAAACAGCGTCGCCGAAACATCCGTTCTGATCCGCTGTCCCGTCGAAGCCGTCGCGCGAATCGCCGTATCCACGTGCGTGCCAAAGTGCCCACCGCCCGTGTACCGATTGAACATCGGCGGAAACACCCTCAGCGGCAGCGCAGCCGACATGAACAGCGGCGACCGCGCCAGCGCCGCCAGCACCATCTCGCCCAGCCGCACCGCCACCGGGTGCCCCTCCGGCAGTTGCAGATTCTCCTTCACCATCTGCGCCATGTACCCGGCCGTCACCTTGCCATCCACCCACTCAGCCGCATCCAGCGCCGCCCGCGCCTCTGCCACTTGCCCTGCCGTTAGCACATCCGGAATCGTAATCAGCATCGTTCCTCTCCTTTGTAAGCGCCAACCGCGCGCTTCATACCAGCCTGAGGCGCAGCCCCAGGTATCAAATGGAATTAGGGAACCTCTGATTAAGTCTTCGCTTTGAAGGGGCGTGGCTTCAGCCACGCCATAGCGTCCCTCAATGCAATGGGGCTTTAGAGGGTGCTGAAGAAGTCCGTTTTGCTTAAGGGCACGGCTTCAGCCGTGCCGCAAGTACCG
>NZ_DASUBE010000121.1:0-12832 GCF_035763405.1 Edaphobacter sp. | reverse complement strand
GTGGGACAGTTGGCCGATGAGCTGGAAGCGCGCGGCAGACGGACGTTGCGGATGGTCTCCGATGTGCGCGACCGCGGATCGCTTGAGGCGCTGCATGAGGCTGTGGAGGGAGAGTTCGGCAAGGTGGACACTCTGGTGAACTGCGCGGGCATGACGAAGCGCGTGCCGACGCTCGAATGTGCGGAAGAGACCTGGGACCGGATCATGGATGTGAACCTGAACGGGACGCTGCGCGCGTGCCAGATCTTTGGGCGCTCGATGCTGGAGCGCGGGTACGGCAGGATTATCAACATTGCTTCGCTGGCGTCGTTTGTGGCGTTTCAGGAGGTGGCGGCGTATGGCGCAAGCAAGGCGGCGGTGGCGGCGCTGACGCGCTCGCTGGCGGTGGAGTGGTCGGGGCGCGGAGTGTGCGTGAATGCGATTGCGCCGGGCATCTTTCCGACGGAGCTGAATCGCAGGATACTGGAGTCTGCGCGGGGGAATGAGCTGCTGATGCGGTCGCCGATGCGACGCTTCGGCGAGGTGGATGAGGTCGTCGGTGCGGCGGTGTATCTGGCATCGGATGCGAGTTCGTACACGACTGGGCAGGTGATCGTTGTAGACGGTGGGCAGCTTGCCAGTGGAGTCAATCAATAGGAGAAGCGATGGCGGAGAAGACGATCGTTGCGGAAGGAAGCGCCAAAGGCATGGTGCGCGTCGATCTGGCCTATGCCAGACTGGCCTCGAGCGAGATTGCGCGGGACATCAACCGTGACATTGTGCTGGAGTTGATTCGCACGCGGCAACCGGTGTCGCGCGCAGACCTGTCGCGCTCCTCGGGATTGCAGCCGAGCACGATCTCGGCGATTGTGGAGCAGTTGATTGAAGAACGATGGATTGTGGAAGGCGCAGCGGTGGAGAGGCCGAGGGGACGCAGGCCGACACTGATCTCGCTGAACGACGACCTGGTGATGCTGGCTGCGGACATCAGGCCGAATCAGGCGATTGTGGCGGTAGTGGATTTGAATGGGCGGTTTCTTTCGCGTGAGGCGATTCCGCTGGTGTCGGACCCGGAGCGTGGCGTGAACAATATGGCCGATTGCATGAAGCGGATGCAGCAGGAGCATTCGGGCAAGGCGTTTGAAGGAGTCGGTATCAGCCTGCCCGGGCGCGTGAATCCTGCTACGCAGCGGCTGATTCTTTCGCCTAATCTGAAGTGGTCGCAGTATGACATCAAGGGCGTGGTGGAGAAGCGGCTCGGGCTGCGGGTGGAGCTGAGCAATGCGGCGAATGCGGCGCTGCTCTCGGAGATGTGGTTTGGGCGCATGGATGGCGTGCGCAACGCTGTGCTGGTCACGATCTCAGAGGGTATCGGCACGGCGATTCTTGCGAATGGGCAGATCGTTTCAGGCAAAGACGGTCTGGCGGGCGAGTTCGGGCATATTCCGATTGATCCTTCGGGGCCGCAGTGCGGATGCGGGATGAAGGGTTGTTGGGAGATGTATGCGTCGTCGCGCGCGGCGATTCGATACTATGCGGAGTTGTCGCCGGGTGCGCCCGCGGTCACGATTCAGGAGCTGCTGCACGTTGCGGAGGACGGCGACGGCCATGCGGTCGAGGCACTGACGAGGCAGGCGAAGCATCTGGGGCGCGGGCTGCGGCTGGTGACGGCGGCGCTCTCGCCTGAGGTGATCCTGCTGACCGGCGACATCACGGCTTCGTGGGCAACCTTTGGGCCGATTGTGCAGAGGGAGCTGGAGTCGCAGATGCTGGCGGGAGGCGCGCCGAGGCTGCTGGTAACGACCGATGGCGAACTGGCCCGGCTGCGCGGGGCTGGGGCGATCGCTTTGCAGCGGCACTCGGGATACTATCGCTCGCCTCATGCGTCGCCTGATGGCCATGCAGGGCGCAGGCAGGGTTCGGCGGGTCGGCGTGGAGCGGCAACCAACGGGAAGCGATAGGTGGTTTTGGGGATCAAGGAAGAGTTGATGCAATGTGAATGCATACCTCAGGGGCTCAAGAGGCTGTGCTGGAACGGTGTGCATTCACGTTGGAACGGGAGAAATGCGGGGGTCTCTCCACTGCGGCGGCAAAAGGCGCCGCCTTCGGTCGAGATGACGTGGGTGGTGGTGCGGCAAAGCGTCTTCGCTACCAGTTGTGGAGGGTGCCGTCTTCGAGGCGGGCGATGGGAAGGTACATGCGTTTGTGGGGGAAGCGTGCGGCGAGCTTTTCGTCGATGTCTACGCCGTGCCCTGAGCGTTCGCCGGGATGCATGTAGCCGTTGTTGAAGGTGTAGGCGTGGGGGAAGACCTCGTCGGTCTGGGCGCTGTGGGGCATGTGCTCCTGAATGCCAAAGTTGGGGACGCTGAGGTCGAAGTGGAGCGCGGCGCCCATGCAGATGGGCGAGACGTCGGTGGGGCCGTGGCAGCCGGTCCTGACGCTGTAGAGATCGGCGAAGCTGGCGATGCGTCGCATGTGCGTGATGCCGCCGGCGTGCGTGAGTGAGGCGCGGATGTAGTCGATCAACCGCTCGGAGATGAGCTGCTGGCAGTCGAAGATGGAGTTGAAGACTTCGCCTACGGCCAGTGGCGTTGTGGTGTGTTGCCGGATGAGGCGGAAGGCCTGCTGGTCTTCCGCGGGCGTTGCGTCTTCGAGCCAGAAGAGGCGGAAGTCTTCGAGGCTCTTGCCGAGCGCGGCGGCCTCGATGGGCGTGAGGCGATGGTGCGCATCGTGCAGAAGCGGCAGATCGGGGCCGAACTTCGTGCGCACGGCTTCGATCATCTTTGGGGCGAAGTTCAGATATTTCGGTGTGGACCAGACTTCTTCGCGCGGGATGCCTGAGTCGGCGGGTTCGTAGGGTTTGTCGCCGTGGGGAACGCCGTAGGCGTCTGGCACGCCGGGGATCGCGCATTGCACGCGGATGGCTTTGTAGCCGAGTTCGATGTGCTTTGCCACGGAGTCGAGCAGCTCGGGGATGTCGTGACCGTTTGTGTGGGAGTAGACGGTGACGTGCTCGCGACAGCGTCCGCCGAGGAGTTGATAGAGCGGCATGTTGGCGCGCTTTGCCTTGATGTCCCACAGCGCCATATCCACGGCGGCGATGGCGGCCATGGTGACAGGGCCGCGCCGCCAGTAGGCTCCGCGATAGAGATACTGCCAGGTGTCTTCGATGCGGTCGGGGTCGCGCCCAAGGAGACAGGGGATGACGTGCTCCTGGAGGTAGGCCGAGACGGCAAGCTCGCGCCCGTTCAGCGTGCCGTCGCCGACGCCGTAGATGCCGTCGGAGGTGGCGATCTTGAGAGTGACGAAGTTGCGCCCCGGACAGGTGACGATGACCTTTGCGTCGATAATCTTTGATTCCTGCATGGCTCTCCTATTTTTTCACGGCATCGCGCGCCGTGCCTGCGAAGGCGGGCGTGATCTCCAGATAATCGAGAGGGGCTGGTTCATTCCCTCCGGGTTCTCCGATGATGCGTATCCGGTCGCCGCGATGCAAGGCGACGCCTGTCGTGGTGTGCCGGGTGGATGTGTGCCCATTCAGATTGTCCGAGGGCAGGGTGTCGTCCGCAGCCCACGTATCGACTGGCGAGTCATTGATCTCGAGTGTGAGGTGTGAGACGCCATCGCGCAGGTCGAAGTATTGAACGGCGATGTTGTACCAGCCGTCGGGTCGCGCGAGTGTTGTGCTGGCTTCGCAGGTTTTCCAGTGGCACACGACTGCCTTGCCTCCCGAGGCCGTCTCCCATGGAGTGACGGCGACCGGAGTGTAGCCGGTGAGCTGCATCGCTTCGGCCTCGATGCGGTTGGGATGATAGCCTACGCGGTTCTGCACGTCGGCGATGCCGGACATTTGATGGAACCAGTTGACGACAGCGTCGCGCCAGACGATGGCGTGGCCTGCCTGGTAGTTGAGGCGGCGCAGGACTTCAAAGTAGGTGCGGTCGGGGACTTTGCCTGCGAGGGTCTCCCACGCGGGCACCTGAGCGGCTGCGGCTGCCGCGCCTGCGTAGTGTGTGTCGTAGATGTACTGAATCACCGTTTTGCCGGAGTGCAGGCGGTAGGTGTAGGGGACGTGGTGCATGAATAGCAGGAGCACGTCGGGGCACGCCTTGAGGGTCTCGTACTGGGCGGCGAGGCCGGCGGGATACTGGCCGATGTAACCGGTGCCGGTGGCGACGGTGCGGTCCATGCCGATGCCGTTGTGGTCGGCGCGAATCCACTGGCCCCAGCCGTTGCGCTCGGCGGATTCGATGCCGGGGCCGTAGTGGGGGCCAATGATGTCGGTGAGCGTGCCTGCGCCGAGCGGCCCGGTGTAGTCCTCGTAGGTGTGCCAGGAGTTGAGGAGCAGGCTGTTGACGACGCGGAGGACGTCGGCATCATTGCCGAAGGTGAGGCGCGTCCACTCGTTGCTGATGGTTGCGGAGTGGAGCGATGGGTTCCAGGCGAGGCGGCCGAAGCCATAGAGGTTGGCCATGGCGAGCGGGTGTCCGAGCCAGTAGTCGTCGAGGCCGACGTTGGCTACGCCGACGAAGCCGCCCTCTGGTCGCGCGAAGGTTTTGCCTGTAACGATGTCGCGGACGCGGCTGGGTTGTGCGCCGGGCACATGCATGTCGGTGTCGAGGGCGTTCTTCCACATTGGGACGAGGAAGACGAGATGGCGCTGTTGGCCGGTGTACTCCTGCGTGATCTGAAGTTCGATGGCTTCGTTGGTTTTGTGGAGTCCGGCAAACAGAGGCGAGACCGGCTCACGCACCTGGAAGTCGATGGGACCGTTTTTAATCTGGACGATGACGTTGCTGTCGAATTGGCCGTCGAGCGAGTGGAAGTTGTCGTAGCCGGCGCGGGCGCGGTCGGCCCTGGGGTCGCGCCAGTCGAGGTGATGGTTATAGACAAAGCCGCGATAGAGCACGAGGCCGCCATGCGGCTTGAGTGCGCGGGCGACGACGTTGGCGGCTTCGGCGGGGGTGCGTCCGTATTGCGAAGGGCCGGGCTGGCCTTCGGAGTCGGCTTTGATGATGACGCCGCCGAAGTCGGGGATGGCTTTGTAGATGGCATCGACCTTTGTTTGCCACCATGCGGCGACTTCGGGAGCGAGCGGATCGAAGGTGGTGAGGCCGCCGATGACTTCGGGGCTGTTCATTGCGATGGAGAGCGAGAGCCTGACCCCGTAGGGGCGGAACGCTGCGGCGATACGCGCGATTTGCCGGAGCTGCTCCGGGCGCAGGAGGTTGGGGTCGGCGTTGACGTTGTTGATGGTGCAGCCGTTGATGCCGACCGAGGCGAGCAGGCGCGCGTACTCGGATGCTCGCGTGAGGTCTT
This sequence comes from Edaphobacter sp., assembly GCF_035763405.1. Lineage (NCBI taxonomy): Bacteria > Pseudomonadati > Acidobacteriota > Terriglobia > Terriglobales > Acidobacteriaceae > Edaphobacter > Edaphobacter sp. Next base: position 7,534 of record NZ_DASUBE010000121.1, on the reverse strand, counting down.
CGCGCACGTTGCCGCGGTCGAAGAAGATGGAGCGGCCGCCGTAGCCGCGCTCGATGGAGCCGTTGGGGTTGTCCCACTCGTTGGTCCAGCGCACGGGCGCGGCTGGAGCTTCGAGATCGTCGAGATGGGCGAGCGAGTGTTCTTCGGCGATCAGGCGTAGGAGAGCGAAGCTGCCGTAGAGTGCGCCGCGCTCGTCGGCTCCTTCAACTACCAGCAATGTGTCTTTGCCGGAGATGATGCGGCGGAGATGGAAGCCTGCGGGTGCGAGCTTGTTTTCGCTGAGTGAGGGCCGCCATTGGGCGATTTCGCTTGCTGTGCCGACGACGATGAGGTTGCGTGAGTGTTCGGGTGGGTTCGTGCGCGTGTCGCTGCTGAGGATGCGGTGCAACATGCCCTCGAATCCGCGATGGAGTTCATCGGCGGCGGTGGTTTCGAGCGCGGAATCGCCGAGGCGAAGGAGGGTGTCGGGGATGGGGGTTCCGGTAGGGAAGACGCGCGCGGCATCGACAGGGGAGTATGCGAGCCACGCGGCTTGTGGATCGACCGGCTGGCGCGTGCCGGGGACGGGAGAGGCCGATGCAGGCGTACAAGCGAGTGCGACAAAACAGAGCAAGAGTGCAGCTTTCGTATGGATGCACTCTTGCCCATCAGCGAAGATTCGTGCAACTACTGGCAAAATGCGAGGGTTCTTCGCTTCGCTCAGAATGACCGCATTACGATCTTCCATCGCATTTTTATCTTCCATATCGATAAAAACTCTAGCGCGGCAGGTCCTTGTCGCCGACGATGGTGAAGCTCCTGGTCTCGCCCACGCTGGACGAGCCGGGTTGCGAGTCGCCGATGAAGAGGGAGTACTCGCCTGGGTTGATGCTGCGTTTGCCGTCGGCGGCGACGACGCTCAAGCTGCGCGGCGCAATGACGACATGGATGTGTTGCTGCTGGCCGGGTTCGAGTGTCGTGCGCACGAAGCCGACGAGAGCGTGGATGGGTGTCGTCGGCGCGGCGGGGGCCTTGAGGTAGATCTCGGATACGGCGTCGCCTTTTTTCGCTCCGGTGTTCTTGACGTCGGCATCGACGGCGAGAGGTTCGCCTGCGGTCAGCTTGTCGGTGGAGAGCTTGACGTTGCTCCACTGGAATTTGGTGTAGCTCATGCCATAGCCGAAGCCCCAGAGCGGCGTTCCGGTGAAGTAGCGGTAGGTGCGGTCCTTCATGGAGTAGTCGTCGAAGGGCGGCAGTTGATTTGTGCTCTCGTAGAAGGTGACGGGCAGGCGGCCAGCGGGGTCGCTGTCACCGGCGAGCGTCGCGGCGATGGCATTGCCTCCCTCTTCACCGGGATACCAGGCTTCGAGGATGGCGGCTGCGTGCTGGCTGGCCCAGTTCATGGCGAGCGCGCTGCCGTTGAGCATGACGACGATGACCGGCTTGCCGGTTGCTGCCACGGCTTCGAGCAGTTGCTTCTGCACGGCGGGCAGTTCGATCTCGGTGCGGTCGCCGCCGTCGAAGCCGGTGATGTGGACGGGCATCTCTTCGCCTTCGAGGTTGGGAGAGAGTCCGACGAAGACGATGGCGACATCGGCCTTCTTCGCAATGCTGACGGCTTCGGCGCGCTCTACGTCTATGGGCGGCATCCAGTTGAAGCTGAGGCCGGCGCCGAAGAGCGGCGCGTCGTGAGAGTATTCGATGCGCAGCGCGTGCGGCCTGGTGTCGGCAAAGCTCAGGGTGAACGGCTTCAGGCCGTTGGAGCGGAACTCGCTCGGGGAGGTGCCGTGATCGGTGATCTGCTTGCCGTCGAGGAAGACAGTGACCTTCTCGGCGTCGTGGCAGGGATAGCAGTGCTCGATGCTGAAGCTGAAGGTGTAGTTGCCGGGTTGGGGAGCGGTGATGGTGCCTGTCCAGCGAACGCCGAAGGCTGAGGCATCGAGGCCAGGGCCGGGAGAGGCGGCGTCCCAGTCGAAGGCCACCTGCTGGTCGATGCGCGTGAAGGCAGGCTTGCCGGTGAGGCTGGTGTTGTCGAAGTACTCTCCCTTGAGGCCGAAGCGCGTGTCGCCTTTGGCCGGATGAAGCAGCGTGCGCGGCACGGGCAGAGGCAGTTCAGAGACGTAGGGGGAGCCTTGCGCGAAGAGGATCTTTGCCTGGCTGCCGAAGCGCGACTCCATGCCCGTAAGCGGCAGCACCGGATGCGAGGGGACGGCGTTGTAGTTGCCTTCAATAGCGGGCAACGATTCGGCGTTCGGACCGATGACGGCAATCGTCTTTATGCTCTTCCTGAGCGGCAGGATGCCGTCGTTTTTGAGCAGTACCATCGACTTTTCGGCCACCTTGCGGGCGAGCAGGCGGTGCGCTTCGGAGTCGTCTTGCGAGAACGGAATGTTGGCGTAGGGCACGTCTGCCGGCGGGTCGAACATGCCCAGCTCGAAGCGCGCGGTAAAGAGGCGCTTGACGGCGGTGTCGATCTCGGACTGGGAGGCGAGGCCGTCGTGCACGGCTTTGATCAGTGCGGAGTACTCGTTGCCGCAGCTTGTGTCGGTGCCGGCGCGGAGCGAGACGGCTGCAGCGTGTGCGAGATCGGGAGCGAACTTGTGTCCGTCGGAGACGTCGCTGATGGCGCCGCAGTCGGAGGTGATGTAGCCCTGGAAGTCCCAGTCTTTGCGGAGAACGTCGGTGAGCAGGAAGGTGTTGGCGCAGGCAGGCTGACCGTCGATGGCGTTATAGGCGCACATCACGCTGTCTGCTTTGGCATCTTTAATGGTGGCGCGGAAGGCGGGCAGGTAGGTGTCTTCGAGATCGTGCGGCGACACATCGATGTTGGCCTTGTGCCGTGTGCTCTCGGGGCCGGAGTGGACGACGTAGTGCTTGGGCGTGGCGATGGTCTTGTAGTAATGCGGGTCATCGCCTTGCAGCCCTTTGACGAAGGCGACGCCCATCTGCGAGGTCAGGAAGGGATCTTCGCCGTAGGTCTCCTGACCGCGTCCCCAGCGCGGGTCGCGGAAGATGTTGATGTTGGGCGCCCAGAGGTCGAGCCCGAAGTAGATGCTGTGGTTGTTGTTGCGAAGCGCCTCGGAGTGTTTGGCGCGCGTCTCGGTGGAGATGGTTGTCGCCACCTCGTGCATCAGGGGGACGTCCCAGGTGGCGGCCAGACCGACGGCCTGCGGGAAGACGGTGGCGTAGCCGGAGCGCGCGATGCCGTGCAGACCCTCGCTCCACCAGTTGTACTCGGGCACGTCGAGACGCGGGATGGCGACGGCGTGGTTCTGCATCTGCGAGACCTTCTCTTCGAGCGTCATCCTGCCTACCAGGTCGTTGACGCGCGCGGCGACCGGCTGCGAGGGATCGAGGTAGAGCGGCTTCTTCTGCTGCGCAGTGGCTACGGTGGGCGTGAGCAGCAGGGATGCGAGAGCAAGACACACGGGGGCAAAGGGCAGGGTCTTCCGCGACATAAAAGCCAGCTTTCAGATACCAGGATTTCTGCTTTGTCAATTTATCTTGCCAAGACAAGAAAAGGCAAGCATGGAATTTTCTTGCCCGGATGGCTGCTGTGATGTAAGCGGCTGGCTGCCTTCCGGAGGCTAAAATATTTTTTAGTATAAAAACGATTATTCTCGTTGATGCGCCGGTTGGAATATGGCTCGGCATGTGACATGTGGGTTGTAGTTATATTTATTTTGGAATGAAAATAAAATATATTTCTTGAGGCGAAGTCTATGTGCCGGGCCTTCAGCCCTCCTGGTTTGTGCGGCTCGATACCTGGGGGTTCGCCCCCAGGCTGGTATGTGCCGCACCTTCGGCGCTTATGGGGCTCAATCGCCGTATTTTCATCAGCAGCAGCAACAGGTAAACCGCTCTAGCGAAAGTCCGATTAAATATGAAAGATTCCCTCAGGGGCTAAAGAGGGTGATGAAAAAGTGTCTTGCCGGGAAGAAAGCGTACCTCGGCGGCTAAAGCCGCGTTGATTTTGCGGTACTTGCGGCACGGCTGAAGCCGTGCCCTTAAGCAAAACTAACTTTTTCAGCACCCTCTAAAGCCCCATTCAAAACAGGTAGTTTGCAGCACGGCTGAAGCCGTGCCCTTAACAAAGCAGGACTTATTCAGAATCTGCCTAGCGAGGCGGCTGAGAACGGTAGTTGCGGACAGCGTAGAGCGCAGCCCCGGCGAGCAGAATGACTGCGGCGATGCGTAGTTGCTTCAGAAAGTCTGGCCGAGAAAACAGGATGAAGACGAAGCCGCTGAGTGCGAGCAGGACCGGCAGCGGATAGAGCGGCATCCGGAAACCGTGCTGTTTGCGTTCGTGTCGGTGCTTCGGCAGGAGCACGGCCACGCCTTGCAACAGGAACTGAAACAAGATGCGGATGACAACCAGCGTGGTGATGACTTCCTGCAGGCGAAAGATGCAGCAGAAGAGCGTGATGCCGCCTAGAGTGAACAGGGCGCGATGCGGAATACGATGCTTTTTATGCAGCACGCCGAACCATGCCGGAAAGTTGCCGTCCTGGGCGGCGGCGTAGGGGATGCGTGAGTAGCCGAGAAGGAGTGCGAGGACGGAGGCGAGCGCCGTCAGGGCGATCAGCACGACGACCACGGCGGCGGCCTGGCGCCCGTAGATGCGCTCCATGAAGACGGCCATGGTGAACATGCGCGCGTGGGCGGTGGCGTCGGCGGTCATCTCGCGCCAAGGGAGCACGCCGAGCACGCTGATGTTCATGAGCAGGTAGAGCGCGCCGACGATGGCGATGGCGCCGAGTACGGCGCGCGGGATGGTCTTGCGGGGATTGCGTACCTCCGCGCCGAGAAAGCAGATGTTGTAGTAACCCCAGTAGTCGTAGGCGGAGATCAACATGCCCGCGCCCAGACCGGTGAAGAATGCGCCGTCGAGATGAAATGCGTTGGCGGGGAAGTCGAAGGCGAGGCGCGGGTTGAAGTGCGTGAAGCCCGCGACGATGAGGAAGACGAGTGTGAGCCCGACCGCGATGCCCAGCCAGCGCGCAACGCGGCCGATGCTGAAGATGCTGCGGTCGAGCACGACGAGCGCGACGATACAGGCGCCCATGGCGAGAAGGGTTTGGCCGCTGAGCACCACGGGCACGCCGATAATTTTGGCGAATGCAAATGGTCTGACCGCATTGGGCACGAAGTAGGAGATGTACTGCGCGAAGCCGATGCATCCGGAGGCGATGGAGAGCGGCGCGCTGAAGAGCAGTTGCCAGGCATAGAGGAAGGAAAACGCGCGGCCGAGTTTGCGTTCGCCATAGAGGTGCTTCAGGTAGGCGTAGCTGCCGCCTGCTTCGGGGTAGGCGGTTCCCAGTTCGCTCCAGATATATCCATCGCAGTAGGAGAGCAGCGCGCCGAGTACCCAGCCCATCATGGCCTGTGGGCCGCCCATGGCGCCGACGATGAGCGGCAGCGTGACGAACGGGCCGACGCCAACCATGTCGATGACATTGAGCGCGAGCGCGGGTCCAGTGGAAAGACCACGCTCGAGTTCCTGCGGATTTTCGGAGGATGAAGTCATCGTGAAGCTGCGTCTCAGTGCTGATGCCGCCGCACCGGTGAGTGATTCTCATTTATAACTAGACATATCCCCCGAGGTATATAGGGGTAATGCAAATCGTTGAAAACGCAACGAAAATACGGTGTCCAGAGGTGTCCACACATGTACTCAAAAGGCAGCTTGTTTTACGCAGACTGGCGAGATAAGAAGGGTCAGAGGCGGCGGAAGTCGTTCAGCACGGCGGAAGAGGCGGAACAGCACGAGGCATTGCAGAAACGAACCGCGCGCCCAAAAAAGCGGGCGCGGGGGTCACGGTCAGAACAGCCCTCGCGCCATTCCGTCAGACCAACTCAACGAGCGCAAGATGTGTTGCAAAAGCGTTCTGCGAGTTCGCAGGAGAAGCGCAAGTCAGCGAGGTGAACATGGGGCACGTGGCGAAGCTCAACGAGTATCTCGCAGGCTACTCGTGCAACACGACGCGGCACTACAGGGCGGGGGCCGCAAGGCGCCTGTTGCGATACCTGGCGGAGCACTACGGCGCGCAACGCACACTGGAGAAGGCCGTCATGCGAACAACGAGGCCGAAGCCGCGAAACGTCACAGGGACACGCACAGAGCGAGAGATGATTCTGATGCGGGCACCACCACACGTGAAGCTCTGGCTGCTCTTGTGCTCGGATATGGGCATCCGTTCAGGCACGTCGGCAAAGTTGGGGCCGGAACACTACGACCGGGAAACGCGCACACTCAGGTTCACGACGAAGTACAACAACGCGCAGCAGATGCAGGTAACGCGCGAGATCGCAGAGCTGCTGGACATCGCGGGCCGCGAGTGCGGAGTGCCGTTCGTCGCGCAGATGGGCGTCAAGGCAACAAAGGCGACACAGAACAAAATGGGGGACACCTATCGAGCGATACGGAAAGAGCTGGGCATCACACGAAGGCTGACGCCGCACGACCTGCGAAGGACATCGGCACGAAGCATCTACGGGATAACGAAAGACCTGCGGGTGGTGCAAGCCTTCTTGGGCCACTCAGACCTCACATCAACAGCATGGTACTTGCAGGACAACCTGATAGAGGTGCCCGCAGACCTACTGGAAAAAGCGAAGCAAACGGAGACCATCCAATGAAGAACGTTTTCACTATCGCCGAAATTGTCGCACTCGCAGAGAAGGCGGCAACGCAGGCCTACAGCGAAGTCAAAGAAGAACTCGGCGTCGATGCGGCGGCGGTTGCTGCCGCAACCGCGTTCCGCGTCAACCTCCCGGCGCTGACCTCGCCAGCAGCCGTACAGGCCTATCTCGCCACGCTGATACGCGGCATAGAACTAGGCTTCCTCTCGCACCGCGAGACGCGGCTGCTCGTTGCCACCGCGCGCACGTGGATAGCTGCCTACCACGCAGGTCAGGCGGCAAGGGCGGTAGCACAATGACCGTCACTGTCACGCTCTGGTACGTCATCGGATGTCCGCAGTGTAGCGCAGAAGTCGAGCGCGTCACGCGCGCCGCCGTGCGGGACATGCAGGTAACGAAGCTCACACTCTCAGCAGGCCATAAGCACAACCACGAAGCGGACGCGCCCGCGCCCGCGGCAGTGCTCGAAGCCAACGGCCAGCAGCGTCTCACCGTGGACGCCGCCGCGCCCAACGGCTTCGATGTCGAGGGCCAAGCATGACGCGAGAACAGGCAGAACAACGCATCATCGCAGCAGCACAGGCCGTGTCCCACAGCTACGCAGCGGGCGGCGGCTACACCTTCCCGTTGGCCGTCACACTGCGGGAGCTCAACAAGGCCGTGACCGACTGGTATCAGCTCGTCCACGCGCCAGAGCCGCAATAGCAATCAGCAAACCCCGCGCCGTCGAGGAATGGGCACTGTGGAAAGTGGCAAAAACAGAGAGGCCGTTTTTGACACTTCCCACAGCCCACGACGGCGGGACTAGGTCTAAACCCACAGTCAACCATCCGGCATCCGTGGCCGGGAGAGTTTGCCTTCGGCGCGGCGCTCCGGGCGTTGGAGCGCCATGCCGCTGGCAGGGGCCGTGCGA
>NZ_DASUBE010000120.1:0-15908 GCF_035763405.1 Edaphobacter sp. | reverse complement strand
CGTTGTTGTCGAACCACAGAAACGGCGTGATACGGGAAAAGCTCTCCATCGCACTCATCGACTCCTCCTGGGACTGTTGATGACGATCTCACGACATGGAATCACACTCACTTGCAAAGTGCAAGCAAATGATCTCCGTCGTCTTTAGCATTTCCATTCCGTACCTTGAGCGAAGCCGAAAGGGGAAGGAACCCGCTTTTGTCTTCCCTCAACCCAGTCACGAGCGCCCGGGTGCCCCATCCATGCGCAGCCTCATCGCATGGGTGGGATCGCACAAATCTCACGCCTCCGCAGCGACGGCAGCCTCCGCCACCGCGTCGCGGTGCATCCTGCTCAACTGCCGCCACAGCAGCGCCAGCAGCACCGCGCCCGAGATCAGACTCGCCAGCCCATCCGTCATCAACAACCCGCGCACACCGAAGTGCTTATATCCCTGCCCATCCAGCCAGGTCATATACACAATCGCGCCATTGGTCGCCGCGGCAAACAAACCAAGCTGCGTACTCGCCACCGGACTGTGCTGACCCACCAGTTGAAACCCCAGCGCATTGAACGCCGCATACACAACCCCGGCGATGCCGTTATAGACCAGCACGCCAATCACGAACGCCGTCGCCGTATGCGGAGTCAACGCCATCGCCAGCGCGCAGCAACTCGCGCTCATGCCCGCAAGCAGATACATATGCCCGCGCGAGAGCTTATTCGCCAGATACCCGCCCAGCAGCGCGCCCACCGACGTGCTGATCGCGCACCCAGCGCCCGTAATCCACACCACCGTACTCTCGGCCGTGTGAAAATCCTTGCCCATCCCCGAGAACAGATTGATCGCCGCCACTGCGCCCGCCGGCACCAGAAACAGCGCAAATCCCGTCAGGCATGCCTTCGTCTTCGACGCGCGCCACGTCGCCTTCATCGCATCCGTAAAAATCTGTTTGAAGCTGAACGACGACCGCACCGGTTCCGGGAACATCAGCGTCGGCAGCGTACCCAACAGAATGCACACGCCCAGCCCGACGCCAAGCCAGTGCAAACTCACATGCGGAGCCAGCGACATCACCACCAGCGACCCCAACGCGCCTCCACCCAGGTTTGCCACATTCGTCCACCCGCTCACCGAGCCGCGCCGCGCATCCGGCGTAAATCCCGCCGTCCATCCGCCCGCCGCGCCCGAGAACATCACCATCGCCAGCTCCGCAATCAGCAGCAGCGCCGTCGCCTGCCCTAGATGCGCAGGCGAGAGCACAAACAGCGCCGCCGCAATCGACACCGCAGCAATCAGCGCCATCAACCAGCAATACGCCCGCCGCGTCAGCCCCGTATCCATCAGCGGCTGCAACAGAAATCCCCAGAACGTCGGCGACATCACCGTCGCGCTCACCCCCGCCACCTTGTCGAGCGGTATGCCTAGGTTCGTCAGCAGAAACGGCAGCGCCGTAATCGTGAATCCCACCGTCAACCCAAACGGAAAAATCGCCAGCCCCACGATCCACGAAGGTGGCAGCGGCCTTTCCATCCCATGCGATTCCACAGTCTCTGCCAGAAAAATCTCCCTCAAAGCGAACAACCAGACGGACTATACCAGCCCGCGTAAACAACCGTCTAACCACCGCTCAGTCACAGGCAATGGTGCAATCTCCGGTTGGCCGGCGACTCAGCCCAAACCGGCACGCAAGGTATAAACTTCGGCTCGGATGCGGACATAGATGCGGCGGTTGCGGGCTGAGATACTCCCCGGCTGCGACGGAGAGAGGTGCGAATGACTCTGCAGGAGCAGTTCGGGCAGATTGATGTCTACCTGTTCGACCAGATATTGCGGGGGAATATTTCGCCCGGCATGCGCGTGGTGGACGCGGGATGCGGCGGCGGCCGGAATATTCACTATCTGCTGCGCGAGGGCTATGAAGCGTTTGGCGTGGATACAAGCGCCGAAGCGGTGGCGGCGGTGCGGAAGCTGGCAAGTGAGCTGGCGCCGGCACTGCCGACTGAAAACTTTCAGGTGGCGCGCGTGGAGGCGATGCCGTTCGCGGATGAATTTGCCGACGTGGTGGTGTGCCACTCCGTGCTGCACTTTGCGCAGGATGAAGCGCAACTGGAGGCGATGGTGCGAGAGCTGTGGCGGGTGCTGCGGCCGGGCGGAATGCTGTTCTGCCGGCTGGCATCGACGATTGGCGCGGTGCCGGGGATGACGTTCGAGCCGATCGGCGGCCGACGCTTCCGGATGTCCCATGGGGCGGAGTGGCTGCTGGTCGATGAAGCCCTGTTGATGAAGCTGACACGCGATCTGGACGGAGAGCTGGTGGATCCGCTGAAGACGACCGTGGTGCAGGGCCAGCGATGCATGACAACGTGGGTGGTAAAAAAGAAGGCACCGCGAGGAGAGGGCCAGACGTTTGTCAGTTCGGGAATGCCGGCGCTAAGGCATTAATGCAATGAGAGCGATTACGGAAACCACCAGCCGGGCGCTCCATCCTTCGCATCCCTTGCGAACGATGAGAGAGAACACACTCCCTCAACCCATGAGCCGCAGTTGCTCATTGCATCTCCACTCCCTACCCTGAGCGAAGCCGAAGGGGAAGGAATCTGCCTCTGTCTTTGCTTTTCCTTCAGTCAAACAACAACCCGTGTGCTCCCATCCGTGCTCTGCCTCACTCCACCTGCGTGCAGCAGGGCACCGGCGCGCCATCAAGCCCGGAAAACTTCTCCGGCCAGCAGCACGCCCGCTCCAGCCGCGCCAGATCCGCCCGCATCTGCTTGTCCTCATCCAGCGATGCGAACACTGCGTCCAGAATCGAAATCGCCGCCCGGTCAGCCGGGCGCGCCAGACGGTAATGCATCCACTTCCCGTCCCGCCGCGCGCTCACTAACCCAGCTCGCCGCAGATACGCCAGATGCCGCGAGATCTTCGGCTGCCCCTCGCCTAGAATCTCAACAAAATAGCAGACGCAAACCTCCCTCCCGCGCATCAGGTTCAGCACGCGCAATCGCGTAGGATCAGCCAGTGCCGCAAACAGCAGAGCCATATCGAACGGCTTTCGGGTCTTTCCCATAAAATTTATTATATATGCCTTGACAAATATGTCCACTCAAAATACATTCGCCTTAGCAAATATGAAAGAGGCCGCCATGACCGTCGAACCCGCCGCCGCAAACACCCGCTCCGCAGTCATCAAAAAATACGGCGCCGCCGCCCGCAGCGTCGCTCAATCCGGCACGCAAGCCTGCTGCGACCCTGCCCTCGGCTGCTGCGACCCCATCACCAGCAACCTCTACACCAGCGCCGAGCAAACGTGTCTCCCCGAAAACGCCGTGCTCGCCTCGCTCGGCTGCGGCAACCCCACCGCACTCATCGACCTCCGCCCCGGCGAGACCGTCCTCGACCTCGGCTCCGGCGGCGGTATCGACGTACTGCTCTCCGCCCGCCGCGTCGGCCCCACAGGCAAAGCCTACGGCCTCGACATGACCGAAGACATGCTCGCCCTCGCCCGCGAAAACCAGCGCCAGTCCGGCCTCACCAACGCCGAGTTCCTCAAAGGCGAGATCGAATCCATCCCTCTGCCCGCCAACTCCGTCGATGTCGTCATCTCCAACTGCGTCATCAACCTCTCCGCCGACAAAGACCGCGCCCTCCGCGAAGCCTTCCGCGTCCTCCGCCCCGGCGGACGCTTCGCCGTCTCCGATGTCGTCGTGCGCGGCCACGAAATCCCCGCCGCCGTTCGACAAAGCATGTTGCTCTGGGTCGGCTGCATCGCGGGTGCGCTCGAAGAGCAGGAGTATCGCGCCAAACTCCACGACGCAGGCTTCGAACAGATCAGCATCGAACCCACCCGCGTCTACAACATCGAAGACGCCCGACAGTTCCTCACCGCCTCCGGCGTCCCGGTAGACGAACTTGCCCCACAGGTCGAAGGAAAATTCATCAGCGCCTTCATCCGCGCAACCAAGCCGCAGCCGTCTTCATCGTAAGGCAGATCGAACAGCCAATACTGTGTCGATCGAAGGAGTGTCATCCTGAGCGAAGCCGCTCACAGCCTCATCGTGAGCGGCGAAGCCGAAGGACCTGCGGTTCCAACCTCTACATCTGCACAAGAATCTGCCCCTCAACCGTCGCCAGAAGTGAAAGAGCGATAAAGCCAGCTCACACTGAAAGAGAAGGCACCGATGCCAACCCACCACAACGTCCTCTTCCTCTGCACCGGCAACTCCGCGCGCTCCATCATGGCCGAGGCCTTGCTCAACCACAAATCCAACGGTGCCTTCACCGCCTACAGCGCAGGCAGCCACCCATCCGGCAAAGTTCGCCCCGAAGCGATCCAGCAACTCGAACTCGCCGGAGTCTCCACAACCGGTCTGCGCAGCAAGTCTTGGGACGAGTTCGCCGCGCCCGATGCTCCAACCATGGACTTCGTATTCACCGTCTGCGACAACGCAGCCAGCGAAGTCTGTCCCGTCTGGCCTGGGCACCCGGTCACGGCACACTGGGGAGTAGCCGACCCGGTCGCAGCAAAAGGAGACGCCGAAGCCATCGCCCGCGCCTGGCACGATGCCTTCTCCCAGCTCGACAGACGCATCAGTCTCTTCACAGCCCTGCCCATATCCACTCTCGAACGCATGAGCATTCAAAAAGAGGTCGAGAAGATCGGGAAGCTGTGAGTGCACCGTCAAAAGCCTGTCACGCCGGATGGCATCCTTCATCTTTCACCAGCCACCAACGTTCGGGTGCCCATCCTTCGCAAAACGAAGGGTGGAAATGTAAGACCCCAGCACAGCCGCAGTCCGGCATCCAAAGCAGCCAGCAGACTTAAGCCTCGCGGCAACCGTCCATGCATTGGCTACTGCCGCTCGCGGAATGCAGCCACCTTATGCCGGTTGCCGCATATCTTCATGCTGCACCAGCGCCGCCGGTGCGCTTTCGTGCGGTCATAAAACCACAGTACGCAGCCCTCTCCTTCGCATCGCCGTACCAGATCGAAGTCAGCCGTCGCCAGAAACTCCGCGGCCATCTCCGCCAGACGGGCAAGCTGCGCCTCTGCTCTTCCTCCCTCATATCGCCGAACCACCACGGTCGCACCAGCCCTCTGCCGCAATTCACAATAGCTTCTGCCCAACTGAAGAAACTCGTTCAGCGACCCTGTATCCATGCGCCGCCCGTCTTTCCGCTGCGTCACCAGCCTGCGCACCATCTCCCGCAACCGCCGCGCCGCATCCACCAGCCGCCCAGAAGGAAGCTTCTCCGCATTCCCAGCCAGCCCCACACGCTCCAGCCAGCGGAGCACGTCCGCGTCGCTCACCAGCAGGTCCACCAGCCCATCTCCCTGCCTGACAACCGTATTCAGCAGGTCCATCACCGGATGGTCCCCCACCAGATCCATTCCGCTTACCACCGCCATATCGCCCCTCAGGATTTTTTGTAACTTTTTATGTAACCAAATACAGGTTACACCATCTCATTTGCAAGTAACCTTTATATTGCCATGATATAGGTTACAAATCTCACTCCAAGGGAACACTCTCATGTCCGAATCCCCCACCCGCGTCGCCTTCCATACCATCGAGGCCGACGGCCTCAAACTCTTCTACCGCGAAGCCGGCCCCGCAGATGCTCCGGTCATCCTCCTCCTGCACGGCTTTCCCACCTCATCGCACATGTTTCGCGAACTTATCCCTCGTCTTGCTCACCGCTATCGCGTCATCGCGCCCGACCTTCCCGGCTTCGGCTTCACCACCGTTCCACCCGAACGCAACTACAGCTATACCTTCGAGTCCATCGCCGGCACGCTCCGGGCCTTCGTCGACGCTCTCCATCTCACCCGCTACGCCATCTATGTCTTCGACTACGGCGCGCCCACCGGTTTCCGCCTCGCCTTGGCCCACCCGGAACGAATCACAGCCGTAATCTCCCAGAACGGCAACGCGTATGAAGAAGGTCTCAGTGACGCATGGAACCCCATCCAGCGCTACTGGCAAAACCCAACAGATGAGAATCGCAACGCACTGCGCGAGTTCCTCACGCCCGAAGCAACCCGCTGGCAATACACCCACGGCGTCGCCAACCCGGAACAGATCGCACCCGAGTCCTATACACTCGACTCCGCTCTCCTCCAGCGTCCCGGGCAGCAGGAGATTCAGCTCGATCTCTTCCTCGACTACGCCTCGAACGTCGCACTCTACCCCGCCTTCCAGCAGTTCTTCCGTCAATACCAACCGGCGCTGCTCGCCATCTGGGGCCGAAACGACCCCTTCTTCATCCCACCCGGCGCCGAAGCCTATCGCAGGGACATCCCCGCCGCAACCATCAAACTCCTCGACACAGGACACTTCGCACTCGAAACCCACGTTGAGGAGATCGCGTCCGCAATCCTCAACCTGCCGATCCCTTCCTGACCCGAGAGATCTGTCAAGCGGGCAACCGCCTAAAGAACACATTCCGAATCACATCCACCTGGCGGTCGAGTTGTCCCGGTTTGCTATACTTAAAACAGATGAGTCCGACAGAAGAGTCCCCATCCATTGGGGACTTTTTCCATGAAATCGCTTTGTTGTTCGTCTACGGATAAGTACGGATAGGCGCCGGAGGCGCGACACATACCAGGTCAGCAGCACCGCAAACTCAAGGGCTGAAAGAGGGTGCTGAAAAAGTCAGTTTTGCTTAAGGGCACGGCTTCAGCCGTGCCGCTAACGCTGCAAAATCAACGCGGCTTTAGCCGCTGAGGTACGCTTTCTTCCCGGCGAGACACTTTTTCATCACCCTCGAAAGCCCCGCATATAGATTGACCATGCTCGATAAAGCTAATGTAATGAATATTTTACAGAAATCACCCCTTTAGAATCAGGACTTTGCGCAGATAGCCCACACCTAAGTCCTTTGTTCAAAGTATTTTGCACAAAAGCAGGGGGGGGGGGGGTACCAGCAAAAGCCATGTCCACCGAGCACAACAACACGATCGCAGTCGCCATGTCCGGCGGAGTGGACTCCTCCGCCGTGGCCGCGCTCCTCCGCGCCGAGGGACACGAGATCGTCGGCCTCACCCTCCAGCTCTGGAACCAGCGCCGCCTCGCCGGCCACGAGGGTATGCCCGAGTCGGTGCAGGGCCGCTGCTGCTCCATCGACGACGTCTACGACGCCCGCCACGTCGCCGAAAAGCTCGGCATCCCGTACTACGTCGTCAACCAGCAGGAGCGGTTCGAGGCCGACGTCGTCCGCCCCTTCGTCGCCGAGTACCTCGCCGGACGCACGCCCATCCCCTGCACCCTCTGCAACAACCACCTCAAGTTCGACCAGCTCCTCATCACCGCCCGCCAGATCGGCGCAGACCGCATCGCCACCGGCCACTACGCACGCAACCACTACGACGCCGCCCGCAACCGCTGGATACTCTCCCGACCTGCCGACTACACGAAGGACCAGACCTACTTCCTCTTCGGCCTCACGCAGGAGCAGCTCTCCCGCACCCTCTTCCCGCTCGGAGAGATGCAGAAGCCCGTCGTCCGCTCGCTCGCGGCCGAGGCCGGCCTCGCCGTCGCCCAGAAGCCCGACTCGCAGGAGATCTGCTTCATCCCCGGCGGCGACTACAACCTCTTCCTCAAGGCCTACCTCGATGAGCAGGGCGAGGAGATGCCCAACACCTCCGGCGAACTGGTGACGACGACCGGCGAAGTGATTGGCCACCACGAAGGCATCCAGAGCTTCACCGTCGGCCAGCGCAAGGGCCTCGGCCTCTCGACCCCGAATCCGCTCTACGTCCTCGCCATCCACCCGGACTCGCACCAGGTCACGGTCGGTCCGGACGAGGCTCTGCTCTCCCGCGACCTCTACGCCAACCGCCTGAACTGGATCTCAATTCCCGAGCTGACCGAGCCGATCCGCGTCACCGCTAAGATCCGCCACCGCCACACCCCGGCCCCGGCCACGCTCACCCGCGTCGATGAAGCCACCGTCCACGCCCACTTCGACGAGCCGCAGCGAGCCATCACCCCCGGCCAGTCCGCCGTCTTCTATCAGGAAGATGAGGTGGTCGGAGGCGGCTGGATTATCTGACCGCTACCACCGGTTCGCAGGCTCCTACTCCTCAACGGCCTCCGGCGCGCTGCCGTTTTTCTTCCTGCCCAGCAGCACATCCAGCCCGGCCTTGAGACCGCTCATCATCCCGGCAAACTCCCGCGCCGGAATCTTCACCGCGTTCTGAAGCATCCTGCCCGCATCCGAAGCCGTATCCAGCACAGAGCTGACCATGCTGTCCACGCGCTCCACCTGCGCCCGCGTCTTCTGGTTCGCCTCGCCCATCGTCTGGTCCCACTCGATTGCCTTGGTTCGAACCAGATGGCTGGTGTGAGCGAGGTTCTCCGTAATCACCTTCACCTTGGGCGAGGCGTCACGCACCATCTCATGCGTATTCGCAATCAGCGGCGTCACCTTTTCACGCAGATCCTCGACGATGCCCAGCACCCGCTTGCGCGCCTTCACCGCGCCCACCGCCATCACAATCACCGCGATCGCCTGCGTCACCATCGCCAGCGCCACCAGGCCCACGAAGATGATCAGCCACTTCACCCCGCCGGCCGAGTTCCAGTCTCCGGCCTGCATCCACATTCCCAGCAGCACGATTCCGGCCACGTTCATAGTCTCTCTCGCCTCGCACACCCTGCCTGACAATCACAAAGGCCCGATCACGCACGACCATGACCGGGCCCTTCAATCTTAGACCGCAGCGTCAGGACTGCGTCTCGCTGGTCGTGTTCGCGTAGGCTTCTTTGCCCGCATCAATCGCTGCCGAGACCTTGCTCTGGTGCTCCTGCACCAGACCCTTGCCCTTTTCGACATACTGTGTCCACTGCGTCCGCCCGCGGTTATAGTACTCCTTGCCGCGATCGGCATAGTGCCCGATCTGCTCTTTACCCTGGGCTGCGAGGTCGGCGGCGCGGTCCTTGGCCTGCTGTGCCAGCACAGCGGCACGGTCTTTCGCGTCGAGCGCGCTCGCTACCAGGTCCTCGCGTGTCTCCTTGCCAGCCTTCGGCGCATAGAGCACCCCGACCAGCGCGCCTATGCCCAGACCCGCCAGAAACCATCCCAATCCGCCTGCTCCATTGTCCTTATCTGACATGTACGTTCTCCTGTCTTATCTTCTGATGCAAATCTCTTTTATCTTCTGGTACAAGTGTCACTCCGCCTTTATAAACCAATTCCCGGTTCGGTGCCGGACCAGCGCGGCACGACCCACCCATCACCTGACGGACAAAGATACCCACTCAGGTGGATGCGCGCAGCCAGCATTAGGTTGCGCGCACACTACAGCCACTCACGCCGGACAATCGCCTGCGTCCAACCAAGCAACGAGGGCGAGTTTCCGCATCCGCAATCGATAAATAGCCATCCGGTGATTCAGAAGTGCATCGGAGTGCAATAAAATCGTTGCACGGCCTGTCCGACAAGGCAAAACGAGGTCTCATGCACACATTCCGCACACTCCCCAAGACATCCGCCTTCATCGCCGCAACGGCTCTTGCCCTGGCGCTTGGCGCCGCGGGCTGCAAAAAGGCAGCACCCGCGCCGACCGACGACTCGATGACCAGCGCACTCCATACGCGACTGACCACGGACAGCGCCCTTAGTGCCGAGCCAATCCAGGCCACGGTTAAGGATGGCGTGGCCACGCTCGACGGCACGGTCAGCAACGACGCCGCCCGCTCGCTGGCCGCCGCCGATGCCGCGCAGGTTGCCGGTATCAAGACCGTGGTCAACAACCTGACCGTCGCGCCCGCTACCCCTCCCGTCACAGCGGCAGCCCCTGCGCCCGAGCCGCCTCCCGCGCCTGCTCCGCGTGAGACGCGCAGACCCACTCCTCATAGGGCCAGGCCCGCTCCGGTCGTCCGTCAACGACCCCAGCCGGACCAGCAGGCTACAGTCGTTCCACCGCCTCCTCCCGGCGAAAACATGGCCGCGCCAGCGCCAGTCGAACGCCCGGCAGCGCCTCCAGCGCCAACGTTCCGTAACGTCACCATCCCCAGCGGAACCGTCATCCCCGTCCGCATCACTCAAAGCCTTTCGAGCGCCTCATCGCAGATTGGCGACAGCTTCTCCGGCGTCCTGACCAACGACATCCTCGTGGACGGCGTCACCGCTGTCCCGGCGGGCACCCCTGTCTCCGGTCGCGTCTCCGACGTGCAGGGAGCGGCGCACTACAAGGGCAGCTCGCTGCTCAGCATTCAGCTCACCGGCATGAGCCTGCGCGGAAACCGTCTCTCCGCCTCGTCTGCACCGTATACAGTGCAGGGCAAAGGCCGCGGCAAGAACACGGCTGAAAAAGTCGGCGGCGGAGCAGCGCTCGGGGCCATTCTGGGCGGCATCTTCGGCGGCGGCAAGGGTGCGGCCATCGGCGCGGCAGCGGGCGGCGGCGTTGGAGCGGGCGCGAATACCATCACCAAAGGCGAGGAGGTGCAGATTCCATCCGAATCCATCGTGCGCTTCCAACTCTCCGGCCCGGTCTCGCTGCGCGTTTCGACCGGCGGCGCTCAGGGAGACGACAGCGGAACGGCATCGCCTGCGCTTCAGCGAAGATCCAGCACGCAGCCGCCACAATAATGCCGTAAGCTGCATCTAACCAATCGAGCGCCGCGCGAATGTGCATCGCTTGTAAATCTTGCTGGTGTAGACTTGGTTCGCAACCGGCCTGGCGAACTGTTCGCCGGGCCGATTGACCCACAATGATCGAACGTGAGGTACTCCATCTTGACGAAGGCATCGCCCAACCAAGCGTCCCGTCCCGCAGGATTCCTCACCTTCACCCTGCACGCGCATCTTCCTTACGTCGTCAACCACGGCACCTGGCCGCACGGCATGGAGTGGCTGCACGAGGCTGCGGCCGAAACCTATCTGCCGCTGCTGCGGATGCTGAAAAATCTGGAGCGCGACCACATCCGCTTCAACTGCAACCTGAACCTCTCGCCCATCCTGCTCGAACAGCTCGCGCACCCGGTCTTCATCGAGGAGTTTCCCAACTACCTCGGCCGCAAGATCGTCGCCGCACGCGAAGATGAGGCCTACTTCATTCAGGCAGGCGAGACACACCTGGCCGAGACCGCGCGTTTCTGGCACCGCTTCTTCTCGCAGGCTCTTGAAGACTTCGAGGGCTTCAACCGCGACATCATCGGCGCGTTCCGCCACTTCAACGACACAAGCCTGATCGACATCATCACCTGCGGGGCCACGCACGGCTACATGCCCCTGCTGGGCACCGATGAGAGCGTTCGCGCGCAGGTGCGCACTGCGGTCGAGACGCACATCCGCCACTTCGGCCGCCATCCGCGCGGCATCTGGGCACCGGAGTGCGGCTACCGCCCCGCAGGGTTCTGGCAGTATCCGGTCGCGTGCGCGGACGGCCAGACGCCCGCAGGCTTCGACCGCATCGGAGTCGAGCAGGCGCTTTCCGAGAGCGGCATCGAGTTCTTCTTCGTCGATACGCATCTGGTTGAGGAGTCCGTGCGCACGCCTTCGCCCTATGAGTTGCTCAACGGCTCGGTGCCCGCAGATGCTGAGTTGGAAAAGATGACGCACCGGCCGTACCGCAGCCTCTATCAGCCGTATTACGTAGATGGCACTTACGACAAGCGTTATGCCACGACTATCTTTCCGCGCGATCCTCGCACCGGCATCCAGGTGTGGTCGGGCGACGGCGGCTACCCCGGCGACGGCGTGTATCTGGACTTCCATAAGAAACGCTGGCCAGGCGGACACCGCTACTGGCGCGTCACCGGCTCGAAGGTGGACATGGGCGACAAGCAGCCCTACTATCCGCAACAGGCCGCCGAGCGCGTGAAGTCGCACGCCGCGCACTTCGTGCATCTGGTCTACGAGGCGCTCCAGTCCGGCTTCAACGATGGGATTCCGCCCATTCTCTGCTCGCCGTTCGACGCGGAGCTGTTCGGCCACTGGTGGTTCGAGGGGCCGTTGTGGCTGGAGGCCATCGCGCGCAACCTGCACGACTATCCGACGGGGCTCGAGATGATCAGTTGCGCCGAGTATCTGGACCGCTACCCGCGCGCCGGATTCATCTCGATGCACGAAGGCTCGTGGGGCGCAGAGGGCACTAACCACGTCTGGATGAATCCCGAGACGAGCTGGACGTGGACCCACATCTATCCTGCTGAGCTTTTCACGCGCGATGTTTCGACCGCGGGCCACTGGCGTGCCTCCGCGCAGGGCAAGCGCATCGCGCAGCAACTGTGCCGAGAGCTGCTGCTGCTCGAGTCCTCAGACTGGCAGTTCCTCATTACGACGGGTGCGGCGCGCGACTATGCGGAGATCCGCTTCCTGACCCACAATGACCAGTTCAACGAGGTCAAGGCCATCTGGCAGACGTTTGAGTCCACCGGCAGCATCACGCCCGAGCAGGAAAAGCGCCTGGCCGAGATAGAAGTGCGCGACGGCATCTTCCCCGACGTTGACCCCGGCCTATGGGTGGCGGGGGCAAAGCAGCCTCGCATCGAAGCCCAGCCGGCCACTCTACCCCAGGCAGCAGCCACCGCTTGAAAGGTGTAATGACCGAACCGAACCGCCGCCACTTCCTCCTCGGCAGCCTCGCTGCCGGAGCTGTCGCTACGCTTCCCGCCTCGTCTCAAACCACGCCGCAGACTCAACAACAGAACGACCGCGGCTACTGGCTCAGCCATGTGGAGCGAGTCTCGGAGCCAGTGCTCAAGGCGCTC
This sequence comes from Edaphobacter sp., assembly GCF_035763405.1. Classification (NCBI taxonomy): domain Bacteria; kingdom Pseudomonadati; phylum Acidobacteriota; class Terriglobia; order Terriglobales; family Acidobacteriaceae; genus Edaphobacter; species Edaphobacter sp. The sequence goes on along the minus strand of NZ_DASUBE010000120.1, from coordinate 3,209 downwards.
AACGAGCGCAAGCTCCGCGCCACCATGCCAGTCGAGGCCGCGCCGGGCGAGCGTGACTCGCGCGCCATGGGCACACATCTGGAGGCTCTGGGCAGGCTGCTCGCCGGGCTTGCTCCATGGCTTGAACTCGATCCTTCTCCGGGAGAGAGCGCGCAGGAGACCGCGCTGCGCAGCCGGTTCCGCAAGTATGCAGTTGCAGGCATCATCTCGGCGCTCGATCCGTCTTCTCCCGACCACATGCCGTTTGGGGCGTCATCGCAGACAGTGGTGGATTCTTCCTTCCTTGCGCTTGCAATCCTGCGTGCACCGAATCAGCTTCTCGGCAAACTCGACGCCACGAGCCGCAAGCGTCTTGCCGACGCGCTCATCACCGAGCGCCGCGTTCAACCCGGCTTCAATAACTGGTTGTTGTTCGCGGCCATGAACGAGGCGCTGCTGAAGGTACTCGGCCAGTCATGGGACAGAATGCGCGTCGATTATGCGCTGCGCTCGCTCCAAAGCTGGTACGTCGGCGACGGCGTCTACGGCGACGGCCCGCACTTTCACTGGGACTACTACGACAGCTTCGTCATGCATCCGTACCTGTTGCAACTGATGGACACCGTCGGCGACGAGTCGGCTGCCTGGACAGCGATGCGCGAGCCCATCCACCGCCGTGCGCAACGGTATGCGGGGATTCAGGAACGGCTCATCGCGCCGGACGGCTCCTATCCTGTTGTTGGCCGTTCGATCTCGTACCGCTGCGGAGCGTTTCAACTGCTGGCCGATGCCGCGCGCCGCCACATGCTGCCCGAGACCGTCGCCGCGCCGCAGGTGCGCTCGGCCATCGCTGCCGTGATGCGCCGCACGCTCGAACCGGCGGGCACCTATGACGCCCAAGGCTGGCTCCAGATTGGACTCGCCGGCCATCAGCCCGGACTGGGCGAAGGCTATATTTCAACTGGAAGCCTGTACCTGTGCAGCGCCGCGTGGCTGCCGCTCGGCCTGCCTCCATCGGATGCGTTCTGGTCCGGAGCCGCAGAGCCGTGGACCTCGCAGAAGATATGGTCCGGCGAAAATGCGCACACCGACCACGCGCAGGATGCTTAACGACACCCTGCTGCGCGGACTAAACTTAAGGGAGTGGCTACAGCAACTCCAACCCAGCCTGCGCTTCGAGTCCCTCGCGTTACAAGGCCACTGGCGCTCTGGCATCTGCTTTCGCTCGACGCACCAACGGTGGCTGCGCTGTGGACTTGGTTCATTGCGCGCGCCAGCCATGTGCGACTTCCTGAGGCTGCCACGGTTGCGATGGCCGTCGCCGTCTGGATGCTCTACGCCGCCGACCGGATGCTCGACGCGCAATCGAACCAGCAGGACACGCTCGAAGCGCGGCACATCTTTCATCATCGTCATCGCAGCGCGTTTCTCGCAGGCATCTTCACGGCGTCGATCACGCTTGCGCTCTTGCTGCCGCGGCTCGACACGCAATCCATCCATCTCTACCTCATCCTCGGCGGACTGGTCTTCGGCTACTTCATCCTGATTCACGCCGCTCGCAGCGCGCATCGCATGCCCAAGGAGATCGCCGTCGGCATCTGCTTTGCCGCAGCGACATTCATCCCTACGGTTGCTCGCCGTCCGGACCTGCGACTCTCACTCGCTGCTCCCGCGCTACTGTTCGCCGCGCTGTGCAGCCTCAACTGTCTGTTTATTTATGCATGGGAGCATCCGGCATTGCATCGCGCGCTTGATTCGAGCCACCCGCCCCATGCCATGACACGCCTTGCGCTGCGCCATCTGCGACCGATGACCGTGTTCCTTGTGCTCGCCGCCACTGCGCAGGCAGTGCTGGGCCCGCACGCGCCATGGCCGATTCCGCTCGCCTCCGCCATCTCGGGGGCGCTGCTGCTCGTCCTCGACCGCTGCCGCGATCTCATTCCCCCGACCACGCTTCGCGCGACAGCCGACTTCGTGCTGCTCACTCCACTCGCGCTGATTCCCTTCATCCGATGAAGCATCCCAACTTCGATCGCATCGCGCGTCCGTATCGCTGGTTCGAATACCTCACGCTCGGCAAGGCGCTCGAACGATGCCGCCTGCATTTTCTGCCGCAGTTGCTCAGCCGCCGTCGCGCGCTCATTCTGGGCGACGGAGACGGCCGCTTCACCGCCAGCCTGCTCGCTCGAAACCACACCATCGAGGCTGACGCCATCGACCTCAGCGCGACGATGCTTGCGCTTCTCCGCGAACGCTCCGCGGCTGCTCCCAACGCCACGGCCCGCCTGCGGACGCACCACGGCAACGCGCTCGACTTCAGCTTTGCGACGCTCCCGGCGCAGCCTTACGATCTCGTCGTCACCCACTTCTTCCTCGACTGCCTAACGCAGCCCGAACTCGATCGCCTCGCCGCTCGCATCGCACCACTGCTTGCGCCCGGAGCCATCTGGCTGGTCTCCGACTTTCGCATTCCCTCGGGAGCGATGCGGCTGCCTGCGCGGGTCTACATCCGCTCCCTGTACTTCGCCTTCCGCATCCTGACTGGCCTGCGCACGACGCATCTGCCCAACCACTCCACGCCTTTGGTCGAGCTGGGCTTTGCGCGCATCGACCGCCACGACTCGCTGGCTGGACTACTCACCACGGAGTTGTGGCGGCGAAACAGCCCTGCCGACGCATCCCGCATCGGATAACATAAGAGACCCACTGCGCACCCGGAGCACGACATGCCCCAACCGGAGAACAACACCGCACCTGAACCGGAAAAGCCGTCCAGGGCGGACTCACATCCCGCGCCCATCCCCGACCCCGAACCGGTCAGCCCGTCGCTCGACGAGCCCGACCCGGCCGTCTTCCACCACACTCCGGTGCGGCCAAAGGACTAGGGCTTAGGGAATAGAAACTCGCCGTAGTGTTTGGCCGCAATCAGGAGCGACTCCGTCACTGCTATCGCAAAATGTCTCGCTTTCTGGATATGTCTGGTGATGAGCCCTGGTCCTAAGCCCTAGCCCTGTTCCCTGTTCTAAAATTGAGAGGTCTATGAATCTCTTCCTGCTTCGACACGCGAGCGCAGGCACGCGCCGCCCCAATCCACTGCTGGACGTCAAACGTCCGCTCGACAAGGAAGGCAAGAAGCATTGCCAGCAACTGGCGCAACTGCTCAACGCGCTTGACGTGCAGTTCGACCTGGTCGTCTCCAGCCCGCTCAAGCGGTGTCTTCAGACGGCTTC
>NZ_DASUBE010000119.1:0-7126 GCF_035763405.1 Edaphobacter sp. | reverse complement strand
ATCCACCGGATCGCCCGAAGGGACCATGATCCAGATGGCGCGCGGAGCGGCAAGATTCTTCACCAGGTCGGCCAGCGAGTTGACGCCGAGTGAGCCGCTTGCGGTCAGTCTCGCCGTCGCGTCCTTGTTGAAGTCGAAGCCAACGACCTTGTGACCGGCGAGGCGCAGACGCTCCGCCATATTGAAACCCATCTTGCCAAGTCCGATGATTCCCAGTTCCATGATGGTCCCTCCTGTTTCCGATGCTACGTTTCGATGCTAAACAGCGATGCCGAATTCGGTGAGCGAGTCGCGCAGTTGCGTGGGCGATTCAAAGTGGATGGCGTTCATTCCGAAGGCGCGGGCCGCCTCGCAGTTCTCCGGTTTGTCGTCGATAAAGACTGAAGTCTCCGCCGCGAAGCCGGAGATGTCGATGGCCGCGCGATAAATTTCGGCGAGCGGCTTCATCTCGTGAACATAGCCCGAGCAGATGAAGTAATCAAAAAATCGTCGGAGATGAAAGGCGTCGATGCGATGACGGTTCAGCTCCTTCGACTCGTTGTTGAGCGTGGCCAGCCGGTATTTGCCCGAGCGCCTCAGCGTGGCGACGAAGTCAAAGCATTCCTGATGCAGCATCCGACTCTCGGCGCAGACCAGCTTCCAGAGGTGGTCGAACGTAAGGCCGAGCTTGGGGTTCGTCTCAATCACAGTACGCTCAAAGAAATCCTGCGCGGAGATAAGGCCGCGCTCCCAGAAGAAGTTCACCTCGTCGTGAATGGCCTCGTAGGCGGCGAGATCGACGCCGAGCGAGGTGAGCACTTCGGCCCGCTGGTTGATGTCCCAGCCGTTGGTCAGCAGCACGCCGCCCACGTCCCAGAAGACAGTCCTAATCTCCGGAGCAAGACTCACTCACCCTCCGGAAAATCCGCGCCCACGGTCGTGGTCTCCCATGCGGCAATCTCTTTTTGCCAGTTGTCCAGCTTCGCGCGAAGGCGCTGGAGCGCAACGGCGCCCAGCAGCAGACGCAGCGGAGGATTCGGCGATTCGACGACCTGCATCATCGCGTGGACGGCGCGCACCGGGTCGCCCTTCTGCTTGCCGTGCTGCGTACCCAGGTAGTGGCGCGCGTTGCTGGCGGTGCCTTCGTAATCTGCGATGCGTTGCGCAGCCTCCACCCCGGAACGGCCGAGAAAGTCTGTGCGAAACGGACCCGGCTCGATAATCGTGACGCGGATGCCAAGCGGTGCAACCTCGGCGGCAAGAGCTTCCGAGATACCTTCGATTGCAAATTTGGTGGATTGGTAGAGTCCCCACCCGGGCCCGGCAGTGACTCCGCCGATGGACGAGAGGTTGAGGATGTGGCCGCTCTTCTGCCTTCGCAGATGCGGCAGAAACGCGCGGGTCACTCGCAGCAGGCCGAAGAGATTCGTCTCAAACATCGGCATAAACTCCGCCTCTGAGACCTCCTCGATGGCCCCCGCGACGCCGTATCCCGCATTGTTGACCAGAACATCGACGTGGCCAAATCGCTTCAACGAAGCGGCAACTGCAGCCTCAATTTGCGCAGCGTTGTTCACGTCGAGCGGTAGCGCCAGTGCGCGGTCCGGATACTTCTGTTCAAGATCACGGACCTGCTCGACCTTGCGCGCGGTGGCGACCACGCGGCCGCCAGCCTTGAGCACCTCTTCGGCCAGCACGCGGCCAAAGCCGGTGGAGCTGCCGGTGATGAACCAGACGCGATTTGCGGAGATCGAAGGAGTCAAAGGAGTCAAAGGAGTCATAGTTTTTGGATGCAGCTAACGGCAGCATCGACGCGGACACGGTGGAATGGCTGCAATCGAACCGGAAAGCACATGGGCGAAGCCGAAGCTCCGCCCATGCCTGTGTTTACTTCTGAACCAACTCCGGCTGCTCTTTGCCAACCAGCGCCTTGGCCTGCTCGACCACGTGCGCTACGCTGATGCCGAGCTTCTCCATCGCAATCGGGCCGGGGGCCGACGCGCCGAAACGGTCCACGCCGATCACGCCTCCGTTGTGGCCAATGTACTTGTACCAGCCGAGCGTCGCGCCCGCCTCGACGGCCAGCTTCGGCGTCGTCTCCGGGAAGAGGTTGTCCTTGTACGCCTGGTCCTGCTCGTCGAAGACCTTGAAGCTGGGCATCGAGACAACCGAAGCGTTGATGCCTTCGGCCTTCAGCTCAGCCGCAGCCTTCAGGATCAGCGAGACCTCAGAGCCCGTAGCGATCAGGATGATGTCCTTGCCGCTCCCGTCGAGCAAATACGCGCCATGCTTCACCCCTTCGGCCACCTTGTACTTCGTCGTGTCGAGCACGGGCAGGTCCTGCCGTGAGAGCGCCATGAAGCTTGCGCTCTTGCGCTCCAGAGCAAGCTGCCAGCAGGCAGCCGTCTCGTTCGCGTCCGCCGGACGGAAGTCGGTGAGATGCGGAATCAGCCGCAGGCTCATCAGGTGCTCGACCGGCTGGTGCGTGGGGCCGTCTTCGCCCAGACCAATCGAGTCGTGCGTGAAGACGAACAGCGAATGCACATTCATCAGCGCAGCCATGCGGATGGCCGAGCGCGCGTAGTCCGAGAAGACAAAGAACGTCGAGCCAAACGGAATCAGCCCGCCGTGCGCCGCCATACCATTGACCATCGCGCACATGCCGAACTCGCGCACGCCGAAGAAGACATTGCGCCCCTTGGGATCGACGTGGAAGCTGGGCGAGTCCTTGAAGATCGTCTTCGTCGAAGCCGTCAGGTCAGCCGCGCCGCCGAACAGCTCAGGCACAACGCCCGCAATCGCGTTCATCACCACCTGCCCGGCGTTGCGCGTAGCCACCGGCTTGTCCACCGGGAAGGTCGGAATCTTCTTCTCCCAGCCATCGGCCAGCTTCGCCGCAACCACGCGCTCGAGCTCCGCCGCAGGCTCCGGATACGCTTTCTTGTACTCGGCAAAGTCCGCGTTCCACTCTTCGTGGGCCTTCTTGCCGCGCGGCTTGATCGTGCCCCAGTTCTTCGCCGCCTCTTCCGGCACGTAGAAGGTCTTGTCCTCGGGCCAGCCGAGGTTCTTCTTCGTCGCCTTCACCGCATCCACACCCAGAGCTTCGCCGTGCACCTTGCTCGTCCCGGCCTTAGGGCTGCCGTAGCCAATCACTGTGCGCACACGAATCAACGACGGCCGCGCCGTCTCCGCCTGTGCGGCACGAATCGCCGCCTCAATCGCCACCAGGTCGTTGCCATCGTGGACCACCTGCACCTGCCAGTTGTACGCCTCAAAGCGCAGCGTCACGTCCTCGGTGTAGCTCAGCTCGGTTGGGCCGTCGAGCGAGATCAGGTTGTCGTCATAAAGCACAATCAGCTTGCCCAGACCCAGCGTTCCGGCCAGCGAAGCCGTCTCGTGCGAGATGCCTTCCATCAGGTCGCCGTCGCCGCACAGCACATACGTGAAGTGGTCGATCACCTTATGCGCGTCGCGGTTATACACCGCAGCCATGTGCTTCTCCGCCGTGGCGATGCCGACGGCCATGCCGAAGCCCTGCCCCAGCGGGCCGGTGGTCACTTCAACGCCGGGGGCCTCGCCGTACTCCGGATGCCCGGGCGTATGCGAGCCATACTGGCGGAACTGTTCAAGCTGCGACATCGGCAAACCATAACCTGACAGATGCAGCGCGCCGTAAAGCAGCGCCGAAGCGTGGCCATTCGAGAGCACAAAGCGGTCGCGGTTGATCCACTTCGGGTCCGCCGGATCGTGCCGCATGAACTTGTGGTAGAGCAGGTACGCAATGGGCGCGCAGCCCAGGGGCGCGCCGGGGTGGCCGGAGTTGGCCTTCTGCACCGCATCGACGGCGAGGAAGCGGAGGGCGTTGATGGAAAGCTGGTCGAGTGCGTGCTGTTTGTCTGCTGCTTGCTGGTCGCTCATTTTTTCCTTTTTCTGCATGACCGAGGGCGCGCCGCGTGAAGGCAGCGGCCCGGGAAATGTCTAATTTGCCTGTCTCTACCAGTGTACAAGCGGTGCGCCGGTGGACGCACCTCTTCAGCGGCCAGAGGACGAGGGTTGTGGGACGATGGAGACTTCGATATTTCTGCCGAGCCAGCGGTCTTCGTTCTGGCTGGCCCAGCAAAGCGTGAAGACGAGAGAGCCGGTCTGCTGCTGGGGGACAGAAAGGTTGGCGACAAAGCCAGGGTGGCCGACCGTGTGCGATTCGGCGTTGAGCGTCGTGGCCCAATTATCCATAGAATAAACGACGCGGAAGCGATTTGGGTCCACAATGCGCAGCGTGTAACCGGCCGGTATGCTCGAAACGGGGCGACTGAGCTGAAAGATCTCGACATGGTTCTTGAACGTGCGCTTGCCCTCGGGCACAGCGTATCTTTCAGCAACGATGGAGATACGATCGACTACCTGCCCTTCGAGCGCCGAGCACAGCAGCTTCAGGTACTCCGAATGCGCCCAGACCAGCGGCTGCGCCGAGCCCGCCGACCGGCCCAGATACATCCTCGCGGAAGGCAGGTCGCTGTAGTCCCAGACCTGCTCGGGCAGCATCCCGCCGGTCGAGCTGAACCGCTCCATCGCCGTAATGTACTGCTTATACGGATTGCCTGCCGCAAGTTCATAGTGAGCACGCTCGCCGGTCAATAGCGGCCACGCGCGGCCCTCGCCCCAGCCGTCATAGGGGCAGCCATCCTTCTTCTGGCCGTAGCCGTCGTGGTTATACCGCCGCCAGGTAACGCCGTAGGGCGTGTTGATCCTCAGCACGCGGTCCACCACCTTCAACGAATCGACGATGAGCGGATCGTCGGCGCGGCGGACACCATAGCGCACCAACTCCAGAAAACCGGCATCGATGACCTCCCTCGCCTCGAAGACGCTGCGCTCATCCGGCCCGCGGTTGGCCAGTTGCAGGCAGCCGACCGGAATCTGATCGTTATGAAACGGCTCGCCCGGGGCCGGCGGACGGATGCGCATGTAGTGGCGCTTCACGTCCGGATGCAGCACGCCTTCTGTGGTCGTGGTCCACTCGTCCAGGTGCGACTCAATCCAGTCCGCGTACGACTCGAGAAATTCGGCAAGCTCCTCGGAGCCGCGCACACGCATAATGTCGGCGGCACAAACGAGTCCGGAGATGACGGAGGCCAGTGTCGAGGGCGAATACCCCGCAGCCTCTTCCCATCGCTCCTGCTGCGTAATGGGAGCGTAGCGCACCAGAAACGATGCGGCCCTTTCGACAAACGGAAAGATGTCGAAATTACCCAGCGAATTGTGCCTCCACAGATGCCAGGCCAGCATGATGGGAAACGCAACCTCGTCGAGCTGAATACCGGACCAATACGGCGTGCCGTCGATCCAGAAGTTCTGCGCGAAGCTGCCGTCGGGCTGCTGCGTGCAGGCCAGATACACCAGCGCGCGCAGGGCCGTGCTGGCGCGGCCCGCATGCATCTTGACGTCGTTGCGGCCGCAGGCCAGCAGTGACGTCGCGGTCTGAATCATATCGCGCGTCCACACCAGGTGATAGCCGCCAAGGTCCGAGTCGCCCTTCGACGCGCCCCACGGAATCGAAGCCGACGCGATGAACGCACCCGAGTAGGTCTTGTCCTCATGCGTCAGCAGGATGTTGTGGCTCACGCGCGCGAGCTTGCCGCGGTCCGTCGAGACAGGGCCCAGATGGTCGACCGGCGCAGCGCGATGCCATTGTTCGATGAAGCGGTCGCGGTGCAGATCGTAGCAGGTGGCCAGGCTCTGCATCATCTGCGCGATGGCGGCATGGTGGCCTTCTCCGAACGCAATGGCAACGGTGAACTCGCGGCAGCGCGCAATGTCGATCTCCCCGATGACGGCGATGTTGCCGTCCAGCGCCTGCCCGAACTGCCACGTCATCGCCATCTCCCGCGACAGGTTCTGGTAGCCGTCGCTGGTGCCGACGTAGCCGCAGGACGAGCGCGTGAAGCCGCAGTCCGCTCCCATCGCCAGCGAGACGCCGTCTTTCCACGCCAGCAGGCATCGCTTGCCCGACACATCGATCGAGCGCGCCGAGTTGCCCGCTCCGCCTACGTCGAGGTGCGGCGCCAGCAGCGCATAGCACTTCAGCCGCGAGATCACCGACTCTTCGCCGGTAATCTTCACATTCATCATCACGGCCGGATGGTGCGGGTCGGCGATGAACTCCTTCGTCACCGTGTAGAGGCCCTGAAGATCGCTGGCCGTCACCCGCACCGCCGGGGCAGCCTGGTCGATGTACTGGAAGTCGTAGCTGAAGTCGCGCTTCTCTTCGTGAAAAAAGGTCTCGCCGTCGGTGAAGAGCAGTTCCATGTCGCGCGTCTGCGGGCGGTCGATCGTGGGATAGTAGATCTCGTTCAGGATGCCGTGCGAGAGCGTAAACCAGACACGGCTTGACGCTGCGTATGCGGTACACACCGCATCCTTCTCGCTGGAGGTCCAGCGCGGTTCAAGTCCCGGACCGCCAAAGGCTGGGCCGTCATCATCAAGCCAGTGGTAGGCAGGGGCGGAGTCACTCATCGCTTATTCTTCATCCTTACAATGGCGGGCAACATTTAAGGCTCTGTTTCTAGTGGATGTCAATGGACGAAGGTTGGTTGCGCGCGTGTGCGCTATGATTTTGAAGACACTTGTGAAGACATTTGTGAAGACACTTGCATCGCGCCAGTCGCCGATCGCATCTCACACAATGATGCGCCCGGCATCCAGCCGGTGCGCCAACCATTCCGTACAACGACAGGAGAACGACCGTGGCCTACGAACTACCGCCTTTGCCCTATGACTACGCGGGGCTTGAACCCCACATCGACGAAGCGACCATGAAGCTGCACCACGACAAACACCATCAGGCCTATGTGACCAACCTGAATGGCGCCGTCGAAAAGCACCCCGATCTGGGCAAGAAATCTGCCGAGGAACTGCTGAAAGACCTGGCCAGTGTTCCCGAGGACGTGCGCACGACCGTCCGCAACAACGGCGGCGGTCACGTCAACCACACCATGTTCTGGCAGATTATGAAGCCCAAGGGTGGCGGCGAGCCCTCCGGCGACATCGCCCAGCAGATCAAGGCCGACTTCGGCTCCTTTGAAGACATGAAGAAGCAGTTCAACGAAGCCACAGCCAAGCAGTTCGGCTCCGGCTGGGGCTGGATCAT
>NZ_DASUBE010000118.1:0-10335 GCF_035763405.1 Edaphobacter sp. | reverse complement strand
GGCTGCAAGCGCACTCGGGTTGAACTGACCCACGCGGCCGCCCGCTTCATAGATGGGAATGTACGGCTCATAGCGGAGTCCGAAGTCAAATGTCACGCGCCGTCCGGCCTTCCAGACATCCTGCGCATACGCACCCGTATACTTGGCACGGTTCGCCTGGAACTGCCCGGAGGTCTGCTTGAAGCTATTGACGTACCCCAGAAAGAAGCTGGCAATGGCGCTATTGGTCGTGGTGGCATTGAACGTGAACTGCCCGGGCTGACCATTCTGATTGATCACGTCAACGCGGCTGAGTTCACCATGAAACCCAAACGCGATGCTGTGATTGCCCTTGACCCAGTGAACATCGTCGGCCAGGGTCACGTTCGAGCGCTTGAACGTGCCGTACGGATTGTCTCCGATCGAGAAGAAGCCGCTCACCTTGAGCGTCTGGATGGCCTTGGTGGGCGGCTGATACACGTTGACTCCGAGGTCGCCCACGTCGATGGCTCCCGGCATTGGACCGCGCACAGAGCCTTCCCGTTGATAGCTGACAATCAGGTTGTTGATCAGATGGGACGTAAACGTGTGCGCATCCGAGACCAGCGCGTTCTGATAGGTGATGTCGGATCCATCGGCGTACGTTAGCAGGTTGGCCAGGTTCAGCACACCCTGGTTGTGAAAGATATCCACAAAATACCGCGCGACAAGATGGTCCTTCGCGCCCAGATCCTGGTCGTAACGACCCACCCCCTCGTCAAGATTTTGCGAGGTTGGCTTCTGATACGCGAACGCGGTTCCCGCATTGCTGGAAGTGGGAATATACTTCAGCAGCGCCAGCGCTGCCCGATCGAAGCTGGTGGTGGGAATGGTCGACTGATAGGCGTACGTGGTGCTCGACGTTCCCGGCGTGGTGGAGACCAGCGTGTACGGATAGCAACCCTGCGTGCCCGTCGGATACGGATTTGTCACGCAACCTGCCTTGAGCTGCGTGGCTGTGGGACCGCCGCTCTGGGTATTCGGCACGGTCACGTTGAAGTTGAACAGGCCGCTTTCATTCGCTGTAGTCGGCAGATTCGACGTCGCGATGCTCGTCGTTTGCGTGCGCAACGCCGTATGCTGGTAGCCTAGGAAGAAGAATCCCTGCTTCAACTTCCACAGTCCCGGGATGCCCACCGGCCCACCGAACGTACCGCCAAACTGGTTGCGCTTCAGGGGGTCGACGTATGGCACATATTGGCCGCTCGAGTTGGTGATGAAGCCAAAGTGATTGTGTGCGTTGAGGGCGGCGTTGCGGACATACTCAAAGGCATTGCCGTGATATTTGGCCGTGCCCGACCGCGTAATGATGTTGACTACGCCACCCGCGCTCTGGCCGTACTCGGCCGCGAAGTTGCTGGTCTGCACGCTGAACTCCTGTAGCGCATCCGGAAAAGGAAATGGCGCGTTGACGTTCGTATACTCGTCCACGTTGTTGCCGCCATCCAGCAGGTAGTTGGTCTGGTTGGCGCGCGTTCCGTTTACCGCGACGTTCACCACCACGGGAAAGGTTTTGGTGTTGCCCTGGTCCGAGGCTCCACTCGGAGCCGGAGTGACGCCGGCGACCAGCGTGGTTAGCGAGGCGGCATTCCGTCCGTTCAGAGGCAGTTCGCTGATGTCCCGCTCGGAGATCACCTGCGCCAGCGTGCCAGTCGTCACGTCAATCTGCGGCGGTGCCGAAGTCACCTCGATCAACTGCCCTGCTTCACCCACCTTGAGCGTGACGTTGATCGTGGCTGCCTGATCGGCTTCCAGAAGGATATTGTCCTGGGTGAATCCGCTGAACCCTGGCGATGTCACGCTCAGCTGGTAGTTCGTCGGGTGCAACGCCGGGAAGGTGTACTGACCCGACCCGTTCGTGCGGACCGTTCTGATCGAGCCGGTCGCCTTATCGGTCAGGACGGCCTGGGCGTTTGGAATCGCGGCGCCGGTGGTGTCCAACACCTCGCCGTTGATCCGCGCAACGCCCTGAGCGCGACAGAGCCCCGCAGACGCAAGAAGAAAGACGAGAAGAGCGAGGGTCCGCATGGGGTGCCGCTTCGCCAGAACAGTGAGGGAGATCATAATTCGGCCTCGAAGTGGAATGTCGTTAAGCGGCCGCCCGCATGACGGCGGGCAGCTCGGAGTGGTGAGGTCTAGCATTTCATCGCACCGGATCACGGGAACCGGAATGGCCCTGAAGAAGTTGGCTGCGACAGAATGCACTCGTTGTGAAACGAAGAAACTCTATGCACCGTAAGGCACGAATCGTCAGACACAGACGGTTGTTGTGTCCGTCACAACCGTGGATATCGTATTTATTTTGTGTTGCTTGTGGTTCGGCTCAGGACGAGGACTCGCGCCATGCCTGGGGTCTCATCGGTGATATCGGTTTCCAGAACGATCTGTAGGTTGGTGTTCTCGGAACCTAAACCGGAGACTTTGGAGAGTTGTTTCATCAGTTCGGGATCGGTCAGGAACTCTCCCGCTGCGGCCGTGCCGTACGCGTACAGGCCACCCAGAATAACCATCACCTGTCCCGTCTCGGGGTTCCTGATCCGTGAGATCAGGGCGTAGTCATGCAGCGCCGGCCCTCCGCGAAGGGCTTGCTGCTGTTCGATCGTCGCTCCCGTGACCTGGCTCCATGCCCGGCTCTCCGGATGCTCGGCGTCTCGGATATAGATCAGGTGCTTCTCCGAATCCAACGCCAGCGAGAAGCGCAGTGACTGTGTCAACCGTATGCTCCACTCATTATTGAAGGCGCCGATCAACACTGCGGGGCTCTGCTTGAAATCCGAGAAAGAACTGGCCACCTCCGGCCGGATCACGACCTTCTGCCCCCGCGACTGTAGTGCGTTCAGCACTCGAGCCACCGTGACCATGTCCGAAAACGGAACCACCGTCGTCGCTCCGCGCTGAATAACCGGTGCCCCCTGGGAGGAGCCGGTCGATACCGACGGCGGACCGTCAGGAATGTCACCCGCCGCGATCAGTACCGGACCGGAGCCGGTCAACAACGGCTTCCAGAACAGGCTATCCGCAGTGCGGTTCCTGGACCATGCACCGAACCAGAAGATCATCAGCACCGCCGCCGCACCGAGCAGGCCCGACAAAACCAACAATCCGAGTCGCGGCTGGCGTGAGTCACTGCGGACGTGATGCTCCTCGGTCAACCGGACGGCAGGATTCTCCGCAACGGAGGGCTGGCCCGGGGTATCCGCCACCGGTAGAGCGAGCCCTTCTTCGACTCCTTCGGGAGGAGGATAGGAGAAATGAGGGACGTAGGAGCCCGGAACGAGCGTCATGCGAATCTCGCCTTGGTGTCTCGGATCTCCATAATAGAGCGCCAGACGCTTGCGAACGTCGATCGCCGCAGTGCGAACCACATGGTCGGCGCTGGTCTCATACGAAGGAGACCGCCCGAACACCTCGACGCCGATTGTCCGCTCCTTAATATTGTCGGCAGCGCCTGCGAGCGTCTGGTCCACGACATACCGCAGGAAATCCACGCAACGCCGGCTCGACCGGAAGGCCTTGGCGGCGACCATCAAGTCCAGTTGCCGCCGAACTTCCTCTGGGGTCGGAGCAGATGCGCGTGCTGCTGCCTGGTCTTCTTGAACCATTGATGCCTGCCTCATCCTAACGAAGTTTGGCGTGAACCGTCCCGGCAACAGTCCACTACCTGTTGTTCTATGAGACTTGCAGCATAGCAGAAAGACCGCGGCGCTAGCCCTGGAGGCTCAATGGGTCATTCCGATCGAGGCCGGAGCTGCGGCGGCGTGGATCGACAGTCAACGCGAAGTCCCCGATGGCAGCTGGAATGCTGAATGCCGGAGTGGACATGGAGCATCCTCATGTCAGAAAAAGGCAACAAACTTCTGACTACAACCCGCCTTCGCGGGAAGATTGCTGCATACGTTCGTATGCAGAAGCGCCTTACAGCGCCGGACAAAGCGCGGGCCGAAGCGGCCCTGGTCCGGCACTGCGGGGAATATGCAGGGATGGTTCCATCCCCGCCAGGCATGTGCGTGTGGTGCGGGCGGGGGGACTTGAACCCCCACGACCTGTTTAGGGTCTGCGGATTTTCATACCACTTCGGCTTTCGCCGCCTCGCTACGCGAGTTCGTGGTCTGGACTATCCCTTCACCATTCCCCGCGAGAGGTTTAGGTGCTGCCCATCTAGTCTCTACACCTTCCCGAAAATATCCGGGCTTGGCTCGGGATTGCCAGTTAAGGTTTCCCCGACTTTGAGCAGTTCTACTCCGCCGGTTTCCCAGACGGGCACTCAATTTCCTTAAGTCCGCTGTGTCTGCCGATTTCACCACGCCCGCGCAAAACTGACGACAGTTCACATCATAAAGCAAGCGGTAATGGCCTATGCTTCTTCAACCAAGCGGATGGCTTCCACTCGACCAGAGCCCTTCTTGGAAATTGCCTTTTTCTTCGGACGTGGCCTCATGACGTTGATCGCGGAACCATCAAGCTGCGTCTTCAAATGGGCTGCGTAATACTTCTCAATCATCTCCACGCTTGTCCGGCAGTTCTTGGCAATCTGGTAGATATCCGCACCTTCGAGCAAGCGAAGGCAAATATAGGTATGGCGCAGGCTATAGGCCGTTCGCGCCCGACCGTCGCGGTCAGCGCGAAGCTTTTCCTCGTCAAGAATCGCGTTGAATAAATCGCGCGGCCGTTTCGGAAACAGAAGATCGGTAGAACCCGGCTCGTGCCACTCGCCTTTGGCTATGGATGCGGTACGGCTGCCCGATCTTCCTGGCCCTCCATCTGGACGCAGGCGGGTCTTCAACCGCTCGAATGGTCGCACAGCGCCCTATGTGCTCTTGCAATAGCCGACGCCTCGCTTGCCACGTACTTCAATCTCAAGGATCGTTTGGCCGCTCCCCTCGTCTTCGATCACCGTGACATCGCGGAACGCAAGACGCATCGTCTCATCAGGACGAAGTCCGGTATTGGCGCAGAACAAAACGTAATCGTGAAGCTGTTCCGCTTCCCAACGAAAGCGGGGCTGCTTGGGATCATGCGCGCGTTTCCGCGCCGCTTCGTAAAGCTGCTTGTACTCTTCTGGCGAGAACCATGCTCGATGAGAAATTTTGGCCGAGGCACGATAGGGTGCCGACAAATCCGGCAGATGATCGATCCAACCGTGACGCAGAGGCGTCTTGAAAATCTGGCGCAACGTCACGATCTCCTGGTGCATGGTGTTATGCGCGGGCGCCTTGCCACGCTGCACCTTGCACTCTTCAAGGCGATGGATACGGTATTCATTGATCTTGCCAGCGGTAATCTCTGGAAGAACCATGCTGCCTAAGAATGGAACCAAGTGTCCGTTTGTCCGTGCGTGCTGTCCGCGCGCATAGGTCGCGCTCCGCTGTCCATGCGTCATGATATCGATTTCGCGTAGGTACAACTTCGCGGCTTCGCGGAACAGTTTTCCGCTTTTCAGCTCGCCGTCGCGGAGCTTGCCGGTAGTTGCAAATACCAATCTTCTGCGACTTCCTTTGCCTTCGAGAGACTTTCTTCTTTGGTGGTTGTGCGTCGATTCTTCCCGGCCAGAAAGCTCGCACACTGCCAGCTTGAGCTATTGGGACGCCTGTAGATGTGGACCTTGCCACCGAGGATCGTGAACCGTTCTGACATGAGCGATGACCTCCGCACATTTCATGAATGTCACGAAAAATGTGTAAGGGTTATGCCTGTCGCCATAGCGCTGCATCATTGCTATAAGTCTTTAGTTATCTTATATTTGTAAGCAATTTCGCTATTGACTTATACGATTTTAAGTCCGCTGTGTCTGCCGATTTCACCATCCGGGCTTCGGCGCCGGGAAACCGCGCCTGCCTCATCGTAACGCATTCGCAACTTTACACTGTTGTACGGAACCACCGCCTCTACTTCCTCGTATCTACTGTTGGCTGCTCACTTTCGACGTAGACGCCTCGGACTATGCCCTTACTCGACATCTTCAAACAGACGCTCGCCGCGCTATGGGCCACCAAGCTCCGCAGCTTTCTTACGATGTTCGGCATCGTCTGGGGCATCACCGCAGTCATTCTGCTGGTGGGGCTCGGCATCGGCTTCAATCGCGATCAGAAGCAGCGCATGCGCAGCATCGGCACCGACATCGCCATCTTCTTCGGCGGCAAAACCGGCATGCAGGCGGGAGGCTACGCCGCCGGGCGCGACATTCGCATGACCATCGGCGATGCCATCGCCATCAAAGAACGCGCCACCCTCGTCAAAAACGTCAGCCCCGAGATTCGCCGCAGCGTCTCCGAGGTCAGCCAGTGGAACGCGGCCAACCGGCCCGTGCGCGGCGTGTGGCCGGAGTACCAGCAATTCCGCTCCCTCACCGTCGAGCAGGGCCGCCTGATGAACCAGGAAGACGAGGACACCGGCGCGCGCGTCATCCTGCTCGGCTCCGACGCCGACCGGCAGCTCTTTCCCGGCAAGCCCGTCATCGGACAAACCTTGATGGTCGCCGGCTATCCCTACACCGTCATCGGCGTACTCGTCAAAAAGCAGCAGAACGGCAGCTACGGCAGCGGACCGGACAACACGCAGCTCTTCGCGCCCTACTCAGCCATGGCGCGCGACTTCCCTCCCCCCGAGCGCCCCGGCGTCGAACCCGGCTTTGTCAACAACATCGTCATCCAGCCCATCTCGCCCGACTTGCATGAGAAGGCCCTCGACCAGGTCAAGCGCATCTTCGCCGAGCGCCACCACTTCGACCCAACCGACAAGGACGCCCTCTGGGTATGGGACACGCTCGAAGGCGCCAAATTCACCGAGCGCATCTTCCACGTCATGACGCTCTTCTTTGGAGCCGTCGCGATCCTCACCCTCTCCCTCGGCGGCATCGGCGTCATGAACATCATGCTCGTCGCCGTCACCGAGCGCACGCGCGAGATCGGCATCCGCAAAGCACTCGGCGCAACCGCCGTGGACATCCGCCGCCAGTTCCTCGTCGAGTCCGCCATCATCACCATCGTCAGCGGAGCAGCAGGCCTCGCCATCGGCGTCGGAATCTGTCTCCTGATGCGGCTCATTCCGCTGCCCGACTTCGTGCCGCATCCGGTCATCTCGCTCGCCGCGGTCATCTCGTCCCTCGTCACGCTGACGCTTATCACCCTCTTCGCGGGCACCTACCCAGCCCTGCGTGCCGCCAACCTGAGCCCCATGGAATGCCTGAGGACGGAGTAGCCAATGAACCTGTTCGAGGTCGTCCGCCAAAGCATCCACTCACTCCTGCGCAACAAACTGCGCTCCGGCCTCACCATGCTCGGCATCGCCTGGGGACTCGTGACGGTTGTGCTGCTGCTCAGCTACGGCAAAAGTCTGGGCACCGAGGTGATGAATGGCTTCATGGGCCTCGGCGACAACGTCATCATGATCTGGGGCGGCCAGACCAGTATGCAGGCCGGCGGCGAACGCTCCGGCAGGCCCGTCCGGCTCATCGACGGCGACGCAGACGCCGTGCGCGACGCGGTTCCCTTCCTCAAGGCCGTCAGCTCCGAGACCGACGACGGCTTCAGCTACAAATATGGAGCGAAGGTCGTCAACATCTCAACCAAGCTGGTCGAGTATCCCTACGGCGGGATGCGGCGCCTCTATATCGACCAGGGCCGCTACTTCGAGCCGGCCGACTTCACCGACCATCGCCCCGTAGTCATCTTCGGAGCGCACGCCGCGCAGAAGCTCTTCAGCGGCTACCCGCCCGTCGGCGAGTCGATCGAGATCGAAGGCCACGTCTTCCAGGTCATCGGCGTGCTCAAGGACAAGATTCAGGACTCCTCCAACAACGGCCCCGACAACGAGAACGCCTTCATCCCCTTCGACATGATGCGCGTGCTCGAAAACAAACGCGACCCCGACAGCATCGTCTTCCAGCCGCTCTCCGGAGACATGCACGTCAAAGCACTGGCCGCCGTGCGCGCCGTCCTCGCCCAACGCCACCACTTCGACCCCCGCGACGACAAAGCTCTGCCAGCCTGGGACACCGTCGAAAACGCCAAGCAGATCATGCAGTTCTCGGTCGCGCTCGAAATCCTTCTCGGCATCATCGGAGCCATGACGCTCGGCGTAGGCGGCGTCGGCGTCATGAACATCATGCTCGTCTCCGTCACCGAGCGCACCAAAGAGATCGGCCTGCTCAAATCGCTCGGCGCGCGCCCACGCGACATCCTGATGCAGTTTCTGCTCGAAAGCCTGACCCTCACCTTCATCGCCGGGGCCATCGGCATGGCGATGGCCGTGCTCGTCTCCTATCTCGTCCCGCCCATGCCGCTCTACTCCGACATCTACAAAACAGCCAACCATCAAGGCGACATCTTCCTGCGCGCCTCACCGGCCATCATGCTGGCGTCATTCGCCATCCTCGCCGTCGTAGGCATCGTCTCCGGCCTGCTCCCAGCCATGCGCGCCGCAAAGATGGACCCCGTCGAAGCTCTCCGCCACGAATGACGCTTTTTTGCTCTCACTCCCAAAAGGAATCTGCGTTTCGCTTCCGCCCCTCTTTGTTGTCATTCCCGAAGGGAATCTGCGTTTCGCTTCGAGACTCCCGGGGGCCCCATCTTCGGCACGGCTTCATCCCGCCCAAGGTAGGATCCGACGCCACCCACCACGCACGTCATCTCGGCCGAAGCAGCGCAGTTTTATCGCGCTGCGGAGCGGAGAGACCCCCGCATTTCTCTTCCCACAACCAAACCCATCCGCTCAAACCAACCCCTGCGCCGCCTCAATCTCCTCGACCTCGCGCTCCGCGCGCCGCCCGCCCCAATACCCAAACGCCGCGATATACACATAGCAAACCACTGGGATCACAAACGCATGATGCACGCCAATCTTGTCCGCCAGATGCCCTTCGGCCAGCGGAATCAGCGCACCGCCCACAATCGCCTGCACCATCAGGCTTGAGCCTTTGCTGGTCAGCGGCCCCAGCCCCGTCAACCCCACCGTAAAGATGCTCGGGAACATCACCGAGTTGAACAGGCCCACCGCCAGAATCGCCCACATCGCCGTATGCCCATGCAGCAGGATCGACGCCACCACCAGCGAGCCCGCGACCACCGCAGCCGACCCCAGCACCGTGCTGGTCCTCACCTTCGTCAGCAGCCACGAGCCGATGAAGCGCCCCACCATCGCGCCGCCCCAGTACAGCGACACGTACGCCGCCGCCGTCTTCTCCGAGAAGTTCGCAATATCCGGAAGCGCAAAGTAGTTCACCAGGAAGCTGCCGATTGAAACCTCAGCACCGACATACAAAAAGATGCCCACCGCAGCCGCAATCAGCACCGGATGCTTCCACATGCTGTCATGCGTCCCCTCCGACAACTCGCCCGGACGAATGTCCCGCGTGAAGTCCATCGGCGGCAGCTTCACCAGCGCCAGCGCAATCGCCAGCAGCACCAGCGCCACGCCGATGCCGATATAAGGCAGCCGCACCGACGACGCCTGCACCGTACGATACGCCTGCAACGCCTCCGCCGAAAGTGCGTTCATCTTCTCGGGCGTTACCTGCGTCGCCGTCAAAATCAGCGCGCTGCCGAAGAACGGCGCAATGAACGTCCCAAATGAATTAAACGCCTGCGCCAGGTTCAACCGCGCCGACGCAGTCTCCGGAGGCCCCAGGTGCGCCACATAAGGATTCGCCGCCACCTGCAACAGCGTAATTCCGGCCGCCAGAATCACCAGCGCCGTCAGAAACAATCCAAACGAGGCAGCCGACGACGCAGGCAGAAACAGAAACGCGCCCGCCGCCATCACCAGCACGCCAATCACCATCGACTGCGCATACCCGCGCCACTCCACCAGCTTGCCCGAAGGAAGCGCAAACACAAAGTACGCCGAAAAGAAACAGAACTGCACCAGCATCGCCTGCGCATAGTTCAGCTCAAAGATCGCCTTCAGGTGCGGAATCAGAATGTCATTCAGACACGTCAGAAACCCCCACATGAAAAACAGCGTCGTAGCGATGCTCATCGCCCGATAGTCTGTGTGCTGCACGCCGCTATGCTGCGTGCTCGAAGGTGCGCCGACGCCGATGGCCATAATCGATTAACTAAACCTTCCTGTGAGTGCTGTTGCGTCTATCCTATACGCCATCGGTGGCCAGACCATTTCACCTTTGCTTGTCCTCCAACCCGCCACAAAATCACGTCATCTCGACCGAAGGCGGCGCGTTTTGCCGCCGTAGCGGAGAGACCCCCGTATTTCTCCCCGCGCCCAGCAACATCTTCACCCCTCCGCAAACCCGACACATCCAACCACCCATTTCCACACCCGCCCCTTGACACCGCTGATAACCTTAAATCAGAGGAAAGA
>NZ_DASUBE010000117.1:0-5799 GCF_035763405.1 Edaphobacter sp. | reverse complement strand
GGGAAGGAATCTGCTTCCTCCCCAAATCGCCACAAACGCCCGGGTGCCCCATCCATCGCGCTTTTTGCGATGGGTGGGAATGTACAAACCCCAACCAGCCAGTCTTTTACATGGTCATTCCTCACAAAGGAACCGCTTTCGTATCAACACGACAAGCCTCTCTCCCCGCATTTCCAGCCAATTCCATCTTGACTCTGGCCCAACCTGCCACTAATCTATTCATCAATGGCAAGTTCTACCGCAAAGGCGTTCGCTATGTGTCGCATGTCGTGTTGTTGCGACCTCGTGCGCCGTCGCCTTTGCCTCGATTCGTAGACTGCCCTTCAGTCCGGACATCTCAGCAAAGCTGCACAGCGCCCACTCTTCAGTGGGCTTTTTCATTTTCCGCAAACAAAAGGACATCAAATGACCACCCCCGCCGCACCTGCTGTGAAAGAGACCAAGGCCCAGAAGGCCGAGCGCATCAAGGCCGCCAAGAATCCCTGGCACGCCTGGGACGAGGTCCGCCAGTTCGCCCGCGACGGCCGCGACTCGGTGCCCGCCGAGTGGTCCACCTACTTCCGCTGGTGGGGCATCTACACCCAGGGCGACGGCAAGGGCGTCACCGGCGGCGTCGGCGGCGAAGGCAAAGCCACCGAGTACTTCATGATGCGCATCGCCCTCCCCAACGGCATCCTCACCAGCGCGCAGGTCCGCGTCATCGGCCAGATCACCAAAAAGTACGCCAACAACCTCGCCGACATCACCACACGCCAGAACATCCAGCTCCACTGGCTCACCATCGCCGGACTCATCGACGTGCAAGACGCGCTCGAATCCGTCGGCCTCAGCTCCAAAGGCGCCTGCGGCGACGTCGTCCGCAACGTCACCGGCTGCCCGCTCGCCGGCCTCGACGCCGACCAGCTCATCGACGCCAGCCCGCTCGCCGTCGAGATCGCGCACAAGCTCAACGGCAACGACACCTTCTACAACCTGCCGCGCAAGTTCAAGTTCACCATCTCCGGCTGCCCGCTCTGGTGCAGCTTCCCCGAGATCAACGACGCCTCGCTCACCGCCATCAAGCGCACCGTCAATGGAGTCGAGGAGATCGGCTACACCCTCCGCGTCGGCGGCGGCCTCTCGAACGAGCCGCACATCGCCGTGCGCATCCCCGCCTTCGTCCGCCAGGACCAGGCCATCGCCGTCGCCACCGCCACCGCCGAGGTCTTCCGCGACGCCGGCATCCTGCGCGAGAGCCGCACCAGCGCCCGCATCAAATATCTCTTCATGAAGTTCGGCTGGACCGCCGAGACCTTCCTCGCCGAACTCGAATCGAAGCTCGGCTACAAGCTCGACCCCAGCCCCGTCGCCGAGGACAATCCGCCCGCCGACATCTACCGCGACCACGTCGGCATCACGCCGCAGCGCCAGCCCGGCCTCTCCGCCGTCGGCGCTTCCGTGCTCAACGGCCGCGTCTCCGGCGACCAGCTCCTCAAGCTCGCCGACCTCGCCGAAAAGTACGGCGACGGCAACCTCCGCGCCACCATCGGCCAGAACATCATCATCGTCAACGTGCCCAACGCCAGGACCGCCGCGCTCGTCGTCGAACTCAACACGCTCGGCCTGAACGTCGATGTCTCCTCCTTCTGGCGCGGCGCCATCGCCTGCACCGGCACCGAGTTCTGCAAGCTCGCCATCGCCGAGACCAAGGGCTTCAACAAATGGCTCGTCGCCGAACTCGAAGACCGCCTCCCCGGCTTCGACCAGCAGATCCGTATCCACATCACCGGCTGCACCAACTCCTGCGGCCAGAGCTGGATCGCCGACCTCGGCCTCGAAGGCAAGAAGATCAAGAAGGACGGCAAGATGGTCGATGCGTTCTACTTCTGCGTCGGCGGCTCGGTCGGCAAGTACGCCGGCATCGCCCGCCAGATCGGCTACCGCGCCGCCGCCGAAGACTGCCCCGAGGCCATCGAGCGGATGCTCCGCGCCTACCTCGCCGACCGCCAGCCCGCCGAAGACCTCCGCGCCTGGTTCGCGCGCACCAACGACGAGACACTCCGCGCCCACCTCAACGGCATCGTCGCCGACCCGGTCGAACGCGACGCCCCGCCCGTCGGCGCAGGCCGCCTCGCCCCAGCGGAGTAGATACCAGTCTTTGCGTTGTCATTCTGACCCTGAGCGGAGCGAAGGGGAAGAATCCCCGCATTTTTCCCGCACAGGCTTAAACATTTGGGTGCCCCATCCATCGCGCCTTTTGCGATGGGTGGGAATGAACACACTCCATCAGCCAGTTGTTTTGCATTTCCATTCCGCAGCTTTTGCGTTTCCCTTCCGCTGCGCCGCCAGGGAATCCGCTGTTCGTTTACGGCTATCATCAAACAAGGGAGCCCCGCATGGACCTCTTCCCCATCTTCCTCAAGCTCGCCGCCCGCCCCTGCATCGTCATCGGCGCAGGCCATCTTGCCGAATCGAAGATCGACTCCCTGCGCGCCGCCAACGCCAAAGTCACCGTCATCGCCCCAACCGCAACCGACCGCATCCAGGCCCAGGCCGCCGCAGGCGAAATCGCCTGGCAACAGCGCGAATATAAGGAAGGCGACCTCGCCAACCACTTCCTCGTCGTCGCCGCCACCAACAATCCCGCCGTCAACCGCGCCGTCTTCCACGAGGCCCGCGAGCGCGACATCCTCTGCAACGCCGTAGACGACCCGCCCTTCTGCGACTTCTACTTCCCTTCCGTCGTCCGCCGCGGAGACCTCCAGATCGCCATCTCCACCGCAGGAGCCAGCCCCGCCCTCGCGCAAAAGCTCCGCAAGGAGATCAACGCGCAGCTCCCGCTCGACGCCGGCGACTGGCTCACCGAACTCGGCAACCTGCGCCGCGAGGTCGTCGCCGCCGAGCCGCTCAACGACGAGCGCAAATGGCTCCTCCACCAGCTCGCCCGGCGCGAGGTCTGCGGCTACGACCAGTGCCCCTCCCGCGTCTTCGCCCGCGAGCACGCCAAAACCAATCCGACCCCAACGCCTGAGAAAACATCGTGAGCAGAGAAGCCCAGCCCGGCCACGTCTACCTCGTCGGAGCAGGCCCCGGCGACCCCGACCTCCTGACCCTCCGCGCCGTCACGCTCCTGCAAACCTCCGACGTCATCCTCCCCGACGATCTCGTCTCCGACGCCATCCTCGCACTCGCCAGCCCCACCGCCAACATCATCCCCGTCGGCAAACGCTGCGGCCAGCCGCGCATCACCCAGGCGGGCATCCACGCCCTGATGCTCGAACACTCGTCTGAAGGAAGTTCCGTGCTCCGCCTCAAATCAGGCGACCCGCTCATCTTCGGTCGCGCAGGCGAGGAGATCGCCGCCCTCCGCGAAGCAGGCATTCCCTTTGAGATCGTCCCCGGCATCTCCGCCGCCTTCGCCGTCGCCGCCAACCTGCAAACCCCGCTCACCGACCGCAGCTCGGCCTCGAAGCTCATCTTCGCCACCGCACACCACGCCGCCGGAAAACTCGAACTCACGCCCAAATGGACCGGCACCTTCCCCGACGACGCCACGCTCGTCATCTACATGCCCGGCCGCCACTTCCGCGCCCTCGCCGACGACCTCATCGCCTCCGGCATCTCCCCGGCCACCCCATGCGTCGCCGTCAGCAAAGCCAGCACGCCCGATGAGCACATCCACGCCTCCACGCTCGCAGCCATCGAAGACGAAGCCGTAGGCCCCGCCCCGGTCGTCATGCTCATCGGCCACGCCATCCAGGTCCCCGCCTGACGACAAACGTTTCCCGCGCACCGGGTTGCACCTTCAGCACCTCGCGTTTGCATTCGCTCTTCTTGTTGTCATTCCCGAAGGGAATCCGCGTCTTGCATCGGCCCACCTTCCTCTCCGCAACACCACCCACGAAAATGCCGCCTGCAAAAAGTTCACGCAGGCGGCAGAGGAAAATCACAATCAGCTTGAGCTTTACTTCCTGAACCGGCGTTTCGCGGCCCCGGCTGCACCGGCCAGACCGGTCAGCATCAGCACAAACGTGCCGGGCTCAGGTACCGCAGGCGGTCCGGGAGGCCCAGGAGGTCCCGGAGGCCCGGGAGAGGTACTGCCTCCCGTTCCACCACCCGGCGGGTAATAGATCGGCGGCCCACCCTCGGCAGGAGGCCCAAAGCCCGGCGGAACATACGGCGGCGGAACATACGACGCGATCGGCATGCCGTCACCTTCCGGTTCCGTCGGCATAAAGTCCTGCAGGTGGGGCGTAAACTCAGGCGGCGTCTCTTCTGAGACCAACGGCTGATCCTTCGACTCTTCCGGAAGGACGCCACAGGCCATATTGAAGTGGCGGAGCGTCTCTTCGGGACCCATCGGCCTGCGCCGAGCAATGTGCGGCCTGGGGTGAACTGACGGCTTCGGCTTCACATAACCCGCCAGCTTGCGCTTTGCGTATGCGCGCGCCCTGCGACGCGCTGCCTCCACTCTCTGCACGCTCTTTGTATGTTCGAGCTGCTGCTTGTAGGCAATAAACCACTTTTCACAGTCCGTCGTCGCATGTGCCGACGTCGTCGTGGCCGCGATAAATATCACCAAAAGCACGCATTGGAGCAGGCGACGCATTCAAGACACCTTGAGCGAGATGTCGCTCGGCATGGTTATCAGCAATTCAACGGCCAAATATACACCATCCGACGGTGCTGCAACTTTGCAGTATTCAGGCGAATTCTTTTGCACTTTGCACAGGTCGAACAAGGATAATGTGAAAATTTTTTCCACTTCAACGGAAATGAAATGCGCTTTTACCCTCCCGCGCCGTCCTCCGCAAATCTCTCCAAGTCCATGCCCATCAATCATTACAAGGGAAGATCTTCCATAATTCATACCCTTCCCCGACCACGGCCGCCGCAACCTTTTCCCCGGTTTCGCGTTCCAACTGAATAGAGATTCATGGCCGCACGCCATGACCTCGCAAGGCCCTAATGCCAGGGCAATCAAGGCTTTGCCAAGGAGACCCGAACATGCGCTACCTACGATACCTCACTCTGCTCAGCATCCTGATTCTTCCCGCCGCCATGGCGCGAGCCGAGGTCAGGATCGGCATCGGCATCGGCGTTCCGGCCTACGGATACTACCCTCCGCCTGCCTGCGCCTACGGCTATTACTCCTATTACCCCTATGCCTGCGCACCCTATGGCTACTACGGCCCAACGTGGTTCGCAAATGGAGTCTTTATCGGAGCAGGCCCCTGGTATCACCGCGCCTGGG
Source organism: Edaphobacter sp. (assembly GCF_035763405.1). NCBI lineage: Bacteria > Pseudomonadati > Acidobacteriota > Terriglobia > Terriglobales > Acidobacteriaceae > Edaphobacter > Edaphobacter sp. The sequence goes on along the minus strand of NZ_DASUBE010000117.1, from coordinate 566 downwards.
CGTATCGCCCCTACTACCGACCCGCGTATCGCGGATATGATGGCGATCGCGGCTACTACCGGCATGACTACGACCGCGACCGTGACCGGGGACGCGACCGTGACTGGGGACGAGGCGACTATCACGACAATGGCCGCCACGGCCACTGGGACAATGGCTGGCACGGTCGTCACCGATAACCATTCGTTGGACTGACCCCAGTCCGTGTCAAGTGTCCGCCGTTCCCGAGATCCCCTCAACCGCCACAGAACAGGGAGGTTATCCTTCCCCACTCCGTGGCGGTTGAGTTTTCTCGCGCAGCTACAATAGAAACAGGTCGAGAAACCTGCTAAGAAGCAGGCTGAGAAGCCTGTTGCCATTCCCGAAGGGAATCTGCGTCTCGCTCCAGTCTCACTGAACCACAGCTCACAAAAACCCAATAAGCCCTTTAGAGCATATTACCTTTTACTGTAGCGGTGCGAAGGGGAGTCTGAACCAAGCGTTTGCGTCTTTGGCGGTGATGGTGGGGAGTAGTTGGGCGATAGCATTGTGGAGAGCTTGTTCGGAGCGTGCGCCTATGGTTCTGA